>JAGLYV010000085.1 GCA_023131975.1 Candidatus Krumholzibacteriia bacterium
GAAGGTGACCGGGACCGCATGATCCAGAGTGCATGTGAGCAACTCACCGAGACCCGTGGATACCACAGCGCATGGATCGCTCTCGTGGATGAAGACCGCGGCTTCTTAACCGCTGCTGAAGCAGGGCTGGGGGAGCGTTTCGCGCCAGTCATCGAGATGATGAAGCGCGGCGGGTTCACGCAGCGTGGGCAGAGGGTACTTGAGCAATCTGGTGTTGTGGTGGTTGAGGGTGTCGCTTCTGACTGTGCCGGTTGCCCTCTGGCAGATACCTGCTCCGAGATGGCAGGTATGACCGTCAGTCTGAAATCGGGCGATCGGGTCTACGGCATGTTATCTGTCTCTATTCCTGATGAGATGGCTTCTGATGCTGATGAGCAGTCGCTGTTTGGTGAGGTGGCTGACGACATCGCTTTCGGTCTCTACCGTATGGAGCTGGAGGGGGAACGTAAGAAGGCAGAGGATGAACTTGGAAGATACCGTGACTACCTCGAGGAGATGGTTGAAGAGCGCACCGCCGAACTGATGGGTACCAATTATGAACTGAAGCAGGAGATTGCCGAACACAAGAAGGCAGAGGCGTTGATCGAGCATCTGAACAGCGTTCTTGGAGCCATCAGGAATGTCAACCAGTTGATCGTGTCGGAGAAGGATAGTGATAGTCTCCTCCAGAAATCCTGCGATGCACTGGTCGAAGCGCGGGGCTACGATGCTGCATGGATCGGACTCTTACAGGATGGCAAAAACTTTGTCACTGTCAAGTGTTCTGGTTTTGCGGAAGATAGCTCTCGTTTCTGCGAATATGTGATGGATGGGACATACCCCCCACGCATCAGAAACGCGCTCGCTCATAATGACATCTTTGCGATCGCGGACAAATCCGGAGAGTGCGAGGGTTGCCCCTTTGACAGCGAGTGCACCGGTAAAGAGATCGCGGTCATCCGTCTCGAACATGCAGGCAGGCTTTTCGGTCTGCTTGTCGTATCGCTCGTAGCCGATGTCACTGCCGACGAGGAAGAGGAGGAGCTCTTAAAGGAAGTGGCTTCCGACCTTGCGTTTGCTCTCCATGACATGGAGGTGGAGGAGGCACACAGAGCTGCGGAGGAGAAGTTGCTGGAGAGTGAGGAACGCTATCAGAGAATGGTAGCTAACGTTCCGGGCATGGTTTATCAGTTTGTCCTGCATCCGGACGGCTCCATGGCTTTTCCTTTCGTCAGCGAACGTTGCCGCGAATTGTTTGGTATGGAGCCTCATGAGATCATGCGAGATGCCAATGTTCTTCTGGACATTGTTCATCCTGATGACCAGGCGGCATTTTATCGCTCGATCACCGACTCGGCTAAGTTGCTCTCGCCATGGGAATGGGATAGTCGAGGTACCATATCGGGAGAAGAGATGTGGTTCCGATGCATGTCCCGTCCGGAACGACAGGCAAACGGAGATATACTCTGGGACGGTTTGATCACGGACATCACCGAGCGTAAGCGTGTGGAGGACGCGCTGCGGGAGAGTGAGGCGCTGAAGACGTCTATATTAAAGACCATTCCTATTGCGGTTTTGCATCTCCGTGAACGCAATATCATCTTTGCAAATGATGGCGTGGAGGATGTTTTTGGCTGGAAACCTGGGGAATTGATCGGCAGGGATGCAAGGGTATTATACCGAACCGATGCAGAGTATGTAGAAATAGCTCAACACTTTTATCCCCTTCTCAAGACGCAGCGGACATACAGTGAAGAGTTCCCATGCCGGCACAAGGACGGCAGGAGCATGCTGTGCATGGTGAACGCATCGAGAATAGGCGGATCTCTAAGGGATGATGAAATCGTAACTGTTTATCAAGACATCACCGAACGCAAAGCCGTGGAGAAGCGCATCAATGAGGAATATCGCCGTGCAGAATTTTATATCGATCTTATGGGTCACGATATAAACAACTTGAGTCAGGTCACGGGAGGTCATCTTGAACTGCTACTCAAAATACCGGATCTCCCTTCAAAATTCAGAAAACAT
>JAGLYV010000086.1 GCA_023131975.1 Candidatus Krumholzibacteriia bacterium
GGAAGATTCCGACGGCTGCAATCGACAGTTAGACAGCATATCACTCACTATTATAGGTTTTCTGCTCCTCCGGAGCAGCCCTTACAACATCAGTTTTGATATTAATTATAAAGTTTTCACGACCGTATAATCCCGGATTTCCAGTTTCCACACTTGCGAAGATCTCATAATCAGAAATCCATTTAATAAATTCAACGTTCTGGTAGCATTTGAGAATGCAATAATCTGGAGACATTATCATGGCTCTCCCGCTAAATGTAACCAGGATAAATTCTTTCGATGGATTCCATGATTCTTTTGCAGGAGCCGGGAAATCCATTTCTAGGTCATCATATTTTTGATCGTTGGCTAGTAATTCGACCCTAAGAATATGCTTAAAATGTTCTTTTTTAACATGGGACTGCTGAAGTCTCTCAACGGAAAAGTAGTCATATTCAAACTTTCCCGTATCATGGGAGTATTTTTGTCCGAGCAACAACTCGAAATAGTATTTACCAACGATAAAACTCAATTTACCGTTAGCCATGCAGTTCACAGGAATCTGGAATCCGAGTACAACGATAGTAAAAACAATCATTAATCGTGTCATTGCTGTTACCATGTCTATCTTCCCCTCGTAGTTGGAATACACTTTCAAAAAGCTGTCTAACAATATTTCGGGATGTATGTGCATTTATTGTTCTTCCGCTTGAGTCGCATTGTAGCGCATGGAGGCAGTAATGTCAAGGTCACACCAACTCCGCTACTACCACCCTTTTATGTATGTAATCAGGCATAATACCGAGAGTGTTATGCAGTGAGATCGGCGTATAAGTGTGAATGGTGTTCTGCGGCGAACCGACATTCATCTCAAATTAAATCAGGTATATCATTGATCGATTCCTGATGTCAGAGTGTTTTAATGATAATTTCAGAATGAATCCGCTGGACTCTTCACTCCCCTGCCTCCCCTGTTGAGTACATGAGTGTATATCATCGTCGTTCTGACATCCTTATGCCCTAGAAGTTCCTGAACAGTCCTGATATCATAGCCGTCCTGTAGAAGATGAGTCGCGAACGAGTGCCTGAACGTATGACAGGTAACGCGCTTGTTTATTCCCGTGAGTCCTGCAGCTTTCTTCACAGCTTTCTGGATGACCGATTCGTGAAGGTGATACCTGTAGACCTTATCGGTTTCTTCATCCTTGAACAACCTCGTAGCAGGAAAGACCCATTGCCAACCCCAGAGCATATTGCCGTTGGGAAACTTTCTTGCCAGTGCGCCGGGGATCATCACGGACCCTCTCCCCGCCACCAGATCCGTTTCGTGAAGATGCCGGACATATTCAAGGTGGTGTGTCAGCCTTGTTTTTACACTGTCGGGTAACGGAGCGACCCTGTCTCTTCCACCTTTTCCGTCACGGATCATCACCTGTCCATATGCGAAATCGATATCCTTGACTCTGAGATGAAGACATTCCATCAACCTCAGGCCCGACCCGTATAGCAGCATCACGGCAATCCAGACAGGATCCCGAAGTCTGTCCAGGACCAACCTTACTTCCTCCCTGGTAAGGACCGTGGGAAGACGTTTCGGTCTTTTTGCTCTCACGATCCTGTCGAGCCAGCCCATCCTGATTCCCAACACTTCCGAGTATAGAAAAAGTATAGATGCAAGAGCCTGGTTCTGCGTTGAAGCGGCGACCTGTCGTTCGACTGCCAGGTAGGAGAGAAACGACTCCACCTCATCAGACCCGAGTTCGCCTGGGTGGCGTCTTCCGTTGAAAATGATATACCGCTTTATCCACGAGACGTATGCCTGCTCCGTCCTGATGCTGTAGTGCCTTTTGCGCAATTCGGCCCTGACCATCTCGAGCAGCCTCGGTTTCGTCCTTACCGATCGTTTTATCTTTCTTTCCATCAAGAGATCGTATACGCAACGGGCGTACCATTGTCGGAGAAAATCTTCGCTACTGTATCTTGTTGTATTTATGGGTGTTAGGGATCAGAAAATCGTAGGGGCCAAACTAAACTGCTGTCAACTTCGTCATTTGTGGAAACACGAGTTTCCCTCGCAGAGGGTCCCGGTCAACTGGTAATCGGGCCGTGCCCATCAGGTCCGAGAACTTTCCCGACGGACACAGCCCGATTCAATCAATCACTTATCTTTTCGCGTCTTACTTTTCAGCTTCTTGAGCGCGAACTTTGAACTCTCGCTATCCGGGTTGAGCTTGAGAGCCATCTCATAGTTTTTGGTAGCCTTGTCGTACTTGCCAGCTGCTATGTAAGCCTCACCGAGACTGTCATAGACATTCCACGAATCCGGGAACTCCTTCACATTTATCTTGAAAGCCGCAATCGCCTCATCGTGTTTGCCCCAATTGAGGAAGGTGTATCCAAGGGTGTTGAACTCCTTCTCCTTGATATAGTGGGAATCTGATTCTTTTATCTGCTGGAATTTTTTGAGTCCTGCTTTGACGCCATTTTTCTTGAAAGTCTTCGCGACGACAGCCGCGACCGAGTTCTCATTCTCCATCAGGCTTTCCCAGTTCTTCAGAGCCTTTTTGGAAGCCATCTTTTTCTTTTCCTCGGGCGTCATCTTCTTCATCAACGCTTCCTGTTTCTCTTTCTTGAGCACCTTCTTCTGGATCTCTTTCTTTTTCATCTCCTCTATCTGTGCCTTCTTTTCTTTCTCCTGTTTGTCCTGGGCCAGAGAATCGTTCCAAAGCCCGGACGTGGAGAGAGGAAGAACGACGGCAAGAACGATTATCCCGGTGATCAGCACCGAACGTCGCCCTCCCCTTTTCCTGTCAATCCTCGGGTTCAATATACTCATCAGTCTGTCCTTCAGGTTAGAGCCCTGTGATATCGTGGATAACTGCCAGACCGGTCTTGCCGAATCACCAAGGTCAGCTGCTATTTTCATCAACAATTCGGCATAATCAGACGGCCTCGCCCCCGCACAGAGGACCGCATCGTCACAGTCCCTCTCTCTCTCGATCCTCAGCTGCTTTACAGCAAACCATACCATCGGGTTGAACCAGTATACGACTATCGCCAGAAGCGCAAATATCTCTATCAACGCATCCCGGCGTTTCACGTGTGCCAGCTCGTGCGACAGGACCAGACTCATCCTTTCGGAAGTCCACTCCCTCGACTCTTCCGGCACGATCACTACCGGGTCGAACACACCTGCCGTAATGGCCGTTCTTACCCTGTCAGATTCGAGTAATCTCACGCCGCGCTCAAGCCCGAGTCCCATAGAGACTTTGTCCAGGACCGAACGCCACCTTTTCTTTATCGGATGAGCATTCCTCACAATGTGCCGTACACCAGCGTGCGCTATGACGCAATAACCGAGACAGATGACTCCCCCGGCGATCCAGGTCAATATGCACCATGCGTACCATGGAATGGCCATCAGTGATGAAAGGCCGGCTTTATCCGCTGCAGACAGAGAAGCCGATTTATCGTGATAGGGAGGCCCCACGAACGAATCCTGATCAAGTTTCGTGTACTCCGGAGTATAGGAGGTCGTTCCCCACGAACCAGGCTCAGGAATGATCGGGAGGTTCCATACGGGTGCCATTAATGAAAGGACCGGCATCAGAAGAAGTCCGGTCAGAGCAAAGACCCATACCACGTTCCTGATATAGGCCGAATTCCTGCGAAGAAGCAGCGTTGCAATAGAGGCGACTCCGATGATCAGACCGCCCTTGATCGTCACATCAACGAGAAAACGCAAAAAAGTGGTCCACGGTGTCTCGGACAAAACGGCACTGAAAAATGAAGACATCTCTATCGCCCTTCCTTCCTCGACTTTTTGATAAGATCGAGCATCATTTCGGCGTCACTATCTGAAAGGTTCGCCTCCGATTTCTTGAGAATCGCGATGACCGCGCTCGCCTCAGCGCCCTTGAAAAATGTATTGACGACATGGTCGAGAGCGTTCTTTCTCGCCTGCTTTAAAGGAATGGTCGGATAATAAATATAGCGCCCCTTTTCCTTTTCATGGCTGAGAAAGCCTTTCTCTTCCAGTACACCGAGCATAGTCCTGATAGTCGCGTTAACCGGCCTGCCGGGAAGGTTCTCGACGACCTGGGCAGCCGAAGCATTCCCGAGATCGTAGACCACCTCCATAATCTCTCTCTCACGCTTTGTCAACTCACTGATCTTTGGCTTATCAATCATCCGCTGCTCCTTTGCGCGCCCAGTCCGGCCACAGACGACGGCAGGGAAAATTCATGTTAACTATTCAACATGTGTAAAATTTAACACTCCTTGATTCGAATGTCAACCCCGATTATTTATTTATTTCAATTAATTCGCATTTTTCTGAAACCGGACCGGAACACTCCACGACAATATTCGCAGATACCCGGAGAAGACTGACAGCAGATCAATAAACTCTGGGCATATAAGGAAAGAGAAGCCTATAATCGCCTGCGGGCCACAGGGCGCGATGCATGACCGGACCGGACGCGAACCGGCGGCCCAGGCAGGCAGAACGAAAGGAAGCCTGAGATGAAGAATTCAAGAATGATCGTTACAGCGATCTTCGGCCTCATGATCCTGGCTGCTCCCCTGTTCGCGCAGGAAGCAGACACCACAATGTATGACTCGGAAGATTTCACAAAGGTCCTTACCGAGGTAAAATCGAAACTCGATCTTACTGAAGAACAGGAAAAGGAAATGAGTCAGATATTCAGAGAATACAGGAAGGAAAGAAGAGGAATCGCCAGACGGTTCAACGATAACCACAGAAAGGGCAGGCGTTCGCGCGGAATGGAATTCGGAAGACTCAATCATGAGACTCGCTGCCGGGTCGAAGATGTACTCGGACCGGACAAGATCGAGGCGTTCAGGGAGATCGCCAGACATCACCACGGTGGCCCGATGGATGGAAGACACCGGGACCAGGAAGACAGGCGCTACGCCAGGCGCAGGTTTAATGACGAAAACAGGGACGAGCACTTTTCCGAGATGGTAGAGATCCTGGGATTAGAGGAAAACCAGACCGAAAAAGTCAGGAAGATCGTAGACAACCAGATGGAAAAAATCCGGTCCATAATGGATGATGACAGGCGCAAAAACATGGACAAAATGCGCGACCGCATGGATGATATCCATGCCGAGACTGAAAAAGAACTTTCTACCGTCCTCACTCCCGAACAGATGGAGACATACAGAAAGTTGGCGGCAGAGAGACGTGAGATGATGAAGTCGATGCGGGGACGCGGAAGAGCAGGAAATCGACGCTGATCAGACTATAACACCCCATCCGGATGGTGGCAGTGAAAGACTCGTCGAAACTGGAAGACATGGAGGTAATAGGCAGGATCCTCGAAGGTGACAGAGACGCCTTCGGGATCCTGCTGGACCGATACCGGGACCACGTTTTCGGAATCGTCATGAAACGTGTCTCACCAGGGGAAGCGGAAGAAGTGGCACACGAGGTCTTTATCAGGGCGTTCAAGTCTCTCCCCCGGTTCAGGGGAGAAAGCCCCTTCTCCCACTGGCTGGCAAAAGTGGCAGTAAGGACATGTCATGATCACTGGAGAAAAAGATACAGGAACAGGGAAATATCGATGAACTCACTCAGCGAAGAACATGTACAATGGATCGAGAATACGGCGGCTGACGAATCGTCCTGGAATCATGCGTCGGACGAATCGGAAAGGCTGGCCGGCGATGTCCTCGGAATAGCTCTTTCGAGGCTTCATCCGGACGACCGCACCGTCGTGGAACTGGTTCACCTGGATGAATACTCCGTAAAGGAAACCGCTGAGATCCTTGGCTGGAGCCAGGGAAAAGTCAAGATAAGGGCTTTCCGCGCCCGCAAAAAACTGAGAAAGATCATTGAAGACTATGACGCGAAAGGGGTGAGATGAATGAAAATGAATAAAACGGGTCTCGACAGGATCGAAAAAGCGATGAAAAAAGTATGGAAAAAGAATCGTACACTTGAGATCGATGACTCATGGCGGGCAGGCGTGATGAGAGAGATCCGTGTGATGGATACAGCCCCGGCAGAGGAGAACGGTGGATTGTTTTCCCAGGGACTCTTCATCTGGCGTTTTACCGCCATCGCTGCGGCATTCGCTTTGCTGTTCGTCCTCTACGCCGTCAGATCCGACATGACGACACTTGGCGATCTCGCCATCATGATGCTGGAAGACCCGGTGAGCTTCATCCTCTCACCACCGTTCGTTTAGGAGGCTAAGATGAAAAACCTCAAGATATGGTCCGGTCTGGTCACGATATTCCTTCTCGGAGTGATCGTCGGAGTCGTCACTTCTAACATCGTCATCAGGCGGCAGTTCGAGGGATTCATGCGAGCTGGTCCAGGAAGGATCCAGCATAGACTTGTGATGGAGACACTGGGTGGAATCGACATCACCCCCACACAACGCGCCAGGATAGACAGCATTATGACATTCGTCAAACCGGGTATCGACAAAATCTCATCCGAGTTCTTTTTGAATATGAGGACGAGCGTCGAGTTCCAGATGGCGGAGATCAGAGCTGTCCTCGACAACGAACAAAGGATCGAATTTGACAGAAGAGAGAAAAAGCTGAGAGAGAAGATGAAAAGGCTGAGGGGCAAGCAGCGCGGAAGAAGAAACCGTCCTGAAATCGGCAAGCCTCCCCTGCCTCGCGATGGGAACTGACAGACAATATCACTATTTCATAAGGTGACCCTATCGTGTATATTCCTGTAAATCGTGCTGGCCCTTTAAATAATGCGGACGACATAACAAATTTTAGAGTATCGACAGAGACAGGATGAACAGATTGAAGATGACTATATATAGAACCTGGAAGACTGGACTGAACGGACTCAGGGCATCCATCACTATAGCACTCACGGCCTCTTCCGTACTCCTCCCGTCCTGTTCGATCCCTTTCCTGAAAGCGGGGCCTGATTACGAAAGGCCGGAAACTGTCGAAGTTCCAATATCCTATGAGAATGATACGGCAGATACTACCGCCACATACGATGGCGCCGCCTGGTGGAAAACCTTCGGTGATCCGGAACTGAACGGGCTTGTGGAAGAAGTCATCTCGGGCAATCTTGATATCCGCAAAGCTACGGCTGTCATCCGCGAGTTCGGTTCGTATGTCACCCAGTCCCGAGCCGACCGCCTCCCATCGATCAATCTGAACGGTAGTTACCAGCATCAATATATGCCAGCTACTCAACCGATGCCCGGCATGTCGTCTGAAAGGGAGAGTGAGAGTTATAATGCCTCTGCCGCGGCCGCGTTCGAGATCGATCTCTGGGGAAAACTCTCCAGGGCCGAGGAAGCGGCGCGGGCCACCCTTCTTGCCTCCAGGGAAAACCGCCGGACCATAATGCATTCCATAATCAGTGAGACAGTCTCACTATATATTCAACTCTCGACTTGCGAAAAACGGATAATACTCTCGGAAGAAAATATCAAAGCGGCCGGAAAAAGCCTCCGCATCGTCAGGGCCCGATATGAAAGAGGCATCGCCTCGATCCTGGAACTCAAACAGGCTGAGAGGACTATGGCCCAGGCCGAAACGACCCTGCCCCAGCTCCGTCAGGACCTTGGCACAGCCAGACAGAGACTTTCCGTTTTGTTGGGCAGGTATCCATCATCCAAACCTCATACTGCAACTATGGATGACTACAAACTGGACCTCTCCCCCGTTCCACCGGGCCTGCCTTCAAATCTCCTGGAGAGAAGGCCGGATATTCTTGCTGCCGAAGCGAGGCTTCACTCGGCGGCTGCCCGCGTCGGTGTGGCAAAATCGAATCTCTTTCCGAGGATCGCTCTGACTGGCAGTTATGGCTACACGAGCGATGAACTCTCGGACCTGTTCACTCCCGACAACCTGCTCTGGAATCTCGTCGCGGGAGTGACTCAGCCGTTATTTAATTCAGGAAAACTTATCGCCGCAAAAAACGTGGCCTGGGCTCAATACGAACAATCGGCAATCGATTACGCGAAAACCGTGCTTCAGGCATTCGCCGAAGTGGAAGGCGTGCTTCTCACACGCGACAGACAGATAGAGAAAAGAGAAAAAATTCTGATATTTGTTGATAAAGCCAGAGAAGTCGAGAGGATAGCATCCGCCCGTTACGAAAGAGGTATTTCCGGATACCTTTCTGTTCTCGACGCGATGCAGGCACGATACCAGGCAGAGGAAAACCTCCTTCTGGTCGACCTCTTGATCCTGACAAACAGGGTGACCCTGCACCGGGCCCTCGCCGGAAGGTGGCCTGGTGTTGACGATGTGGACAGAGACTGATGAAAGGAAAAATACTAATATGGACAGACCCGGATTATTGACCCGCTTCAGGCAGGACAGACCAAAACTTTTCCACCTGACTGCCGCTCTCTTCATTATCCTTGTAGGCATGACAGTTTTTAAAGTGATGATGGCCACAAAGAAAGAGGTAGTCCGGCGGGATTTCAGGATTCCCGCGCCTGTGGTCTCCGTCCTCAAGGCGGAACCGTCACCGAGAAAGGTTATCGTCTCTGGTGAAGGCACGGTCAGTCCGCTGAGATCTATCGACCTGGTTCCCCAGGTCGGAGGAAAAGTGATATATATATCTCCCGCACTGGTCGACGGCGGGGAATTCACCGAGAACGATATCCTGCTCAAAATAGATCCCATCGACTACGAGCTCGCGGTAAAGTCCGCGAAAGCCAGGGTCAAGGATCTGGAGAGTAAACTTCAGATGATGGCTGAAGAGGCCGAAATAGCCGTTGAGGAATGGCGCCTGAGCAGAGATGAAGAGAATGCCGGCTCTCCCCCCCCACTTGTGGCGAAGATACCCCAGCTTGCCGCTGCCGAAGCGGCGCTTGAAGCCGGACTGGCCGATCTTGAAAAGGCCGGGCTCAACCTCGAAAGGACCTCTCTGAAAGCGCCTTTCGGCGGTATCGTCAGCAGAAAGAACATAGACCTCGGGCAGTTCGTGCCTGTCGGCATGTCTCTCGGTTCAATATTTTCCACGGAAGCCGCGGAGATATCGGTACCCCTTGCCACGGAGGAATTGCGCTGGCTCTCCATCCCCGGTTTTACGGGCGATGAAGTGGAGGGTAGCCCCGCTGTCGTTTACGCCGAGATCGCAGGACAGGCTCTCCGCTGGAAGGCTACTGTGATGCGAGCGGAAGGAATACTGGATGAACGTACAAGGATGATAAATGTGGTTGTTCGGATCGATCAACCCTACTCCGCCAGGCCACCTCTTGCCATGGGACTTTTCGCGAGAGTGGAGATCTACGGCCATGAAATTGAAAACTCCCTCCTTATACCCAGAAGCGCCATACACGACAATGATTCGGTATGGATCCTCGAGGGCAAAGATCGGCTGCGTTTCAGAAAGATCGTCCTTGCCCGCTACGAAGGGGACAGGGCCCTGATCAGTTCTGGTATTGAGCCCGGCGAAAAGATCATCCTTACTCCGCTCAGGGTCGTCACCGATAGTATGCAGGTCAGGCTTCGTGGCGGGAAAGGACCGGCAAAACGATGAAGGGAATGATCAAATGGTTCGCCGAAAACCATGTCGCGGCCAACCTGCTCATGGTCTTCCTTCTACTCGCTGGACTGTTAACGGTACAGACAGTAAAAATAGAGACATTCCCCGAGTTCTCACTGGATATGATCTCGATCTCGATGGAGTATCCCGGCGCCTCTCCCGAAGAAGTCGAAGAGGCGATTGTCAGGAGGATCGAAGAAAATATCGCGGGCCTGGCCGGAATCGACAGGATCACTTCCGCGGCGAGGGAAAGTTTCGGGACCGTCACGATCGAGGTCATCGACGGCTGGGATATAGAGACTCTGGTCAACGATGTCAAGGCCGAGGTCGATAGAATACGCACCTTCCCTAACGAAGCTGAGAAACCAGTCATACGCCAGATCATCCGCAAGAGCCAGGTCATCAACCTGGCCCTGTACGGAAACGCTCCTGAATGGACGATCAAGACTCTCGCCGAAAAGATCAAGGACGACCTGACAACGATGCCCGGTATTACTCTCGTGGAACTTTTCGGAGTGAAACGCGGAGAGATACATATCGATATCTCCGAATCGACACTTCGCAGGTATGGACTGACTCTCGATCAGGTAGCAGCAGCGGTGGCCAGGGAAAGCCTGGACCTTCCCGCCGGATCGATCAAGTCGGCAGATGGAACGCTGATGATCAGGACAAAGGGACGCCGTTATTACGCGTCCGAATACGCCGATATTGCCATCATCAGGAATCCGGACGGAAGCAAGGTCACGCTGGGTCAGATCGCCGACCTCTCCGACGGATTCGAAGACACGGAATTGTCCCTTTCCACGCAGGGAAAACCTGCTGTTTTCATCGAAGTCTACAGGGTCGCGGACCAGAGTGCTCTCGGTGTAGCATCTTCTGTCAAAAAATACATCTCCAGTATCAGGGACGATCTCCCCGAAGGCATAGAGATCGGTTTTTTCAACGATGCTTCGAAGATACTGAAAGACAGGTTGAGCCTGCTCGTAAGAAACATGGCTCTCGGACTCATTCTGGTCATCGTCATTCTTGGCCTCTTTCTCAACCCGCGGCTTGCCTTCTGGGTGACTCTCGGTATCCCGATATCATTCGCTACGGGCCTCTGGCTTCTTCCGTTTTTCGGGGTATCGATCAACCTTATCTCTCTCTTTGCCTTTATCCTGATCCTTGGGATCGTCGTTGACGATGCCATAGTCATAGGCGAAAACATCTACCGTAAGCGGGAAAATGGTCTCGACGGTATCAAGGGAGCGGTAGATGGAGCCGTACAGGTATCCAGGCCCGTGATCTTCGCCGTACTCACTACGGTGGCAGCCTTCTACCCACTGCTGATGATCCCGGGTGTTCGCGGCAAGTTCATGAAAAATATTCCTATCGTAGTGATCCTTGTCCTTGTGGGATCTCTGATCGAAGCCCTCTTTATCCTGCCGGGACACCTTGCCAGAAGTAAATTCTCGGGCACGGATCATGAAAAGGACAACAGGATTGTGGCCTTTACCGACAAAGCCCTAAAGCGCTTTATTAAAGGTCCTTATGATAGTTTCTTGAAGCTCTGCCTTAAATGGAGATATGTCGCGGTCGCTATCGGTATCTTCACCATTATCACCACGGCGAGTCTCTTCACCAGCGGCAGGATGAAGTTCTCCCTCTTCCCCAAGATCGATGCCGACAATCTGGTCTGCTCTATAGTCATGCCTTCCAGTACGCCTGTCGAGAAAACGGAAGAAATCCTTGATTACATCGAAAACTGTGCTATAGAAATCTTGACGGAAGTGGACAAGAACCGTCCTGGACATAAGCCGGTCATGAAAGAATACTATTCTCTGATCGGAGTCCACATGGGTGGGGGTGGCCCCAATTCACAGGGTACCAGCGGTGGACACCTGGCGCAGGTCCATATCCAGCTTCTCGATGGAGAGGAAAGGGATTACGAGGCATCCAGGCTCGCGCAGGCATGGAGAAAAAAAGTCGGCATTATCCCGGAAGCTGAATCGGTGACTTTCACCGGGCAACTGCGTTCCATGGATTCTCCCGTCGAGGTCCACCTTTCATCCGACGACCACGAGACCCTTCTCGAAGCTGTCGAAGCCATGAAAAAAGAGCTTGGGGAATTCCCCGGCCTGACGGATATCAACGACGATTTCATGCCGGGTAAAGACGAACTCCAGCTGAAGCTCAAGCCCGAAGCCAGGAGTCTCGGCCTCACACTGAGCGACCTTGCCCGACAGGTAAGGGCGGCGTTCTACGGCAGCGAAGCCCTCAGACTGCAGCGAGGGGTCGACGAAGTCAAGGTCCTGGTCCGTTATCCCGACGTGGAAAGAAGGACTCTCGACTCGATAGACCGGATGCGTATCAGGATTCCCGGCCAGGTGGAAGTCCCCTTCAACCAGGTGGCAGAAGTCGAACTCAATCAGGGGTACGCCACGATCAACCGGACCAACAGACGCCGCGTGATAGCCGTTACGGCCGATATAGACGAAGCCCGGGCCAATGCAAGCGTGGTGAATGGAGAACTTGAAGCCAGTATCCTTCCTGAGATCAGGCAGCAATTTCCAGAGGTGAGGTTCATGATCGAAGGAGCGGGCCGCAGAGACAAGGAATTCATGGACTCGGTGCTCAGATCCTTTATCATAGCTCTTTTCATCATATACGCGCTCCTGGCCATCCCATTCAAATCATTCGCACAGCCGGCGATCGTCATGGTCGCCATCCCCTTCGGGATCGTCGGGGCGATCTTCGGCCATATAATCATGGGATTCCATATCAGCATGATGAGTCTGTTCGGCATAGTCGGCCTCTCGGGGGTAGTCGTCAACGACTCATTAGTTCTGATAGAGGCGACTAACAGATTCCGAGATAATGGAAAGACACATTTTGAGGCTATCACTTCTGCCGGAAAGCTGAGGTTCAGGGCGATCATCCTGACATCGATTACTACGTTCGGAGGACTGATCCCCATGCTGATGGAGCGCAGCCTGCAGGCCAAATTCCTCATCCCCATGGCCGCGGGCCTCGGATACGGCGTCCTGTTCGGAACAGTGATCACACTTCTGCTGATCCCCTGTCTCTACATGATTCTCGAGGACATCCATCTGCTCTGGCAAAGAATAAGAATAAAACTGTCTTGATAACTACGTGTTAAGGGGGCATAATACTTAAAATATCCCCTGCAAGGAGACCATATATGAGATTTCTGACATCACTTATCGAAACGAAAAACAGCAGCAGATCTCTTCTTCTTTTCTCTCTTTTACTTGCCTTTCTGGTCGTATTTGTTTCGCCGGCCGCGGCATGCTGGATGGAACTGAAGGTCGTCGACGGCGACAAGGAGACCTTAGCTCCGGGAGACACAGTCACAGTCCTCTTCTCCCTCACCCTGACGCACGGCAATTGCCATCTAGAGATCACCGACACGGAATTCCACGCGTCGGGCGCCGAGATAATAGCCGCGACGAAATGGAAGAGGCTCAAGGACAGACCGGTTGTCGTGGAGAGAAAGATGATGGTGTTATTAAAAGAGGATGGAAGTAATGGAGCTGTGACTCTCACGGCCGAGAGGATATGTGATCGCATGGGTGGCAGGGCTTCGCTGGAATTTATCCCTGACAGCAGAAAGACCCCCGGCACAAAGAAATGAATAATTCACTTATCATCAGGATGATAGCTGCTATTCTCATCTTCTCGTCTCTTTCCGGGGCTGGTGCCGCCTTCGCCCAGGATTCAGATGAGTTCCTCCCCCCTGACAAGGCGAATGCCATCATCGATGACGACTCCGCCGCAACATCTCCAGCTGACAATGTCCGGACAAGACCCTTTTTCACGAAAAACCTGAAGTGGGCCCTTATCGCCATCGCGGCTTCTATAGCTGCGGGGTTTTGTCTGCGTTCAAAACGGACCAGAAGTATGCGTATCGTATTCCTGCTTGCCTCTCTCATCGTCCTTGGATTCTATAACGGGGCCTGCCCATGCCCGATACTCAGCGTGATGCAAACGGTACGGATGGCTGTAGGAGAAGCTGTCAACTGGAAAAACCTCGTTTACTTTGTCGGGCTTATTCCAGTGACATATATCTTCGGCAAGGTCTGGTGCGGCTGGGTCTGTCACATGGGAGCGCTGCAGGAATTCATTTTCCTTCCCTCCCGCTTCAATCTCTTCAGATCGGCAAGAGCCCAGAAAGTAATGCGGATCACCAGGTATATCCTGCTCGTAGCTCTTATCGTCTGGGTTGCCATCACGAAGTCTCCGAAATGGTGTGTCTACGATCCTTTCAGAACGGCATTCAGACTTTCTTCCATCACTCCGGTCGGCTGGTACCTGCTCGGCCTGCTTCTCATCAGTTCGCTCTTCATCTACAG
>JAGLYV010000087.1 GCA_023131975.1 Candidatus Krumholzibacteriia bacterium
AAGATACCGGGAGCCTCTGTCATAGGTCTCGGCAGAAAATGTCCGAAATGCATGTCGTGCGTCAAAAGCTGCCGCATCGACGCTATCATTGCGCACGACAAGACATACAGTGTCGATAATCAGGAATGCATAGCCTGTGGAGAATGTATCGATACTTGCCGTATTGGCGGCATGAGACTTCTCAGGAAAAGCAAAACGCATCCTTCCAGCTTCTCATGCGACGACCACCCATGCATGCTGGATAAGTGATCACTTCTTGATTATGTAGGGATGCAGGTCGGCCCTGAGCATCCTGTCGATCTCGCCACGATTCTTCTCGTCTGTCTCTGAAAATGTAAAAGCGAAAACGCGATATTTCCTGTAATCCATCTTCCTCATCTCGAGAAGGTTTCCGTAATTCGAAGCGAATCCTTCATAATCTATATCTTTAACGTCCTCGATATCTATATCTTCCGGGACGATTGCTACATTGAGGGGATACACTTTACCTTCCCTCGTACTGAATATCTCCTTCCAGTCGGGTTTCTTCCCCTCAAAAAAATACTCGACCGTATTTATCCCCCAGGCATGATACCCGATATCGGTCGTACACCAGGCCGCGAAACGCATCGGGTTGACCTCTATCGGCACTAGCCTTTCATTCTCCATCCTGTACTCCACATGCATCGGGACATTCTTCAGCCCGGCAAGTTTACCGAACTTCCTCAGACTCGTTTCGAATACGCCGTGGCAGCGCTCGATGACCTCCTGTGAAGTAACATATGTACGATCGCTGACATCTGCGACCGACTTGAAGATATGATAAAGTATATTAAGGATCACCGGCTCACCCTCAGCGTCGTAATACAGATCGACCGCGTATTCGTCACCGTTGATCAGTTCCTCGATGATGAACCGACTTGTATCAAGTACCTCTCGCGGATACATCCCTCTCACCCTTTCGACGTCTCTCTGTATGTTGATCAGCACATCCGGCCATTCGGTATCGGAATCGACCCTGTAGACACCGAGCGAAAAGAATCCCACAGCCGGTTTTATGATAAACGGTTTTGCCAGCGTGGAGGGATCGAGACCAGGAAGGGCCTCGTAATCTATCGACGTAAAAAAGAAATCGGGATATTCATCCTGAAGCAGCTTCCTGTAACTCACCTTGTCCTTGCAAAGTTCTATCATCCCGGGAAGACTGCTGAAGCCCAGTTTTTTCTCCATCCAGCCGATCGCGTCTTCCGAATTGCTGTAAAGCAAAGGTCGTTCACTGTCCCGAAAAAGGCTTACGAACGAATCTTCATCCATCAATCTGATATCATGATTCCGCGCTACCTCTTCACCCATACTGTTTCGCAGGACCGGCACCTGCAATCTTTCCAGCATTTCTGCCAATATCGCTGATACATAAGGTTTCTCAAGTATGATCATTCTGTCTGACATCCTTTCAAGGTATCATCCTGCGGGTGTGCCCCCGGCAGTATCCAGCACATCTCTTATTTTTCGTGCAAGATCACTGCTTGAGAAAGGTTTCTGAATATAGTTTACACCATCCTCAATGATCCCCTGGTGGACGATCACGTCATCAGTGTATCCTGACATGTAGATTACCCGAAGATCGGGTATCTTCCCCGCCAGCCTGTCATATAGTTCTCTACCATTCATTCCAGGCATGACTACATCGGTCAGGAGCAGGTCTACCCTCCCGGAGAGCGACTGCAGATTATTGAGACATTCATCAGCCCCCCCGGACTGGATGACCCTGTATCCGTAGCGTGAGAGGATCCTGAATACCAGGGCTCTTACGATATTGTCGTCCTCCACTACAAGAATCGTCTCGTCACCCCCCACTTCCTCGGAAAAAGACTTTTCATTCTCATCCACGACAGAATTGACAACCTCGATCTTCGGTAGATAGACATGGAATGTAGTACCTGTATCCATTTCGCTGTGTACCCGGATATTGCCCTTATGCTGCTGTACGATCCCGTAGACTGTCGACAACCCCAGCCCGGTTCCCTTCCCCTGCTCCTTTGTCGTGAAAAATGGTTCGAACACGCGGTTCGCCGTCTTCTCATCCATTCCCACACCCGAATCACTGAAAGAAAGCTCCACATATCTTCCAGGTATAGTCCCGGGACGGACCTGTATCGAGTCCCCGTCGAGCAGGGTCTCGGATACGGTTATGGTTATCTTGCCTCCATCCGGCATCGCGTCCACGGCATTGACTGCAAGGTTCATCAGGATCATCTCTATCTGCGTTACATCCACCTCGATCATTGCTGGTTCCATGGGAAGTTTTATTTCAAGGACTATATCTTCCCTGATAGTTCTCCTGAGTATCTTTTCAAATCCAGTCAAGATCCCGCGCAAATCGACTTTCTTCACCTCAAGCATCTGCTTTCTGCCGAAAGCAAGAAGCTGTCTTGTGAGGTTTCTGCCTCTCTCGGCAGCCATCTTGATCTGCGTGATATCATCAGCACGTGGATCTTCGGGTGCCAACTCTGCAAGCAGAATCTCCGAATACCCCAGTATCGGAGAGAGTAAATTGTTGAAATCATGGGCTATACTGCCAGCCAGGTGGCCGATCGACTCGACTCTCTGAGCCTGCAGCAATTGGTCGAGCAACCTCTTCCGCTCCGAAATATCCTGCACAGTAACGATGATACCGGCGGGTTTTTCTCTCTCGTCCAGAAGCCTGCTGAGTGTCATCCTGGAAGGAAATACGGAATTGTCCTTACGCCGATGCCCAACTTCTCCGCTGGCCCCACCGCTTCTTTCGAGCTCCTCGAACAACAACGCGACTTCTCCCCTTAACTGCTTTTCAGTATGGCTCATCGAGTAATCCTGCCCTGTCAGCTCCTCCGCTGTATATCCGTGCATCCTTGCCCATGCAGTATTGACAAACTGGATTCTGTCGTCCATCCCCACAACCGCTATACCATCGAACGCCTGTTCGAGAGCCGCACTCTGTTTCCTGATATCTTCCTCGGCCTTTCTTATCTCGGTCACATCCCTGACCAGCGAGGATACTCCGATCACTTTTCCGTCGTCGTTTACAAGGGTCGTATTAAACCAGTCACACAGAATGTCCCTGCCGTCTTTCGTAATATTCTTGTTCGTGCTTCTTGTCCCACCCTTCTGCTCAAGAAGGTTCTGCCACACCCCATCGACAAGAGGGAGGACATCTTCAGGAATGATCAGCTCATCGCTTCTCCTCCCTATGGCTTCTTCGGGAGAGTATCCGAATATGGCTTTAGCCGCCGGGTTCCAATCGATCACTCTGAAATCCCTGTCCCAGTGTATGTATCCCAACGGAGTATTATCAATGTGGAGAGTCCACCTTTCCCTGGATTCTCTCAACTCCTCTTCCGCCTCTATTCTCTTGGAAACATCCCTGATGATTCCGACTACGTTTATCTCGCCCTCTATCATCACCGGCGATATCGTCATTTCCACGGGAAATCTCGTACCGTCCTTCCTGCCCGCGATCATATTGAAGACTTCACCGAAGAGCCTCGACTGACCGGTTTCTCTGAACTCCTTCATTACCTCCGCATGACCTATGTCCGAGCCAAGCGGCAAGACCGCGTCATGAAGTGGCTTGCCCGTGACTTCTTGAGCCTTATACCCGAAGATCTTTTCGGCCGCGTTGTTCCAGAACGACACATTCCCCCGGTGATCCATCATCACGATCGCGTCCATTGCCGACGAACTGATACTCCTGAATTTTCTTTCACTCATCAGAAGCGATTGCTCAGTCCTCAAACGTTTCTTCTCTATTTCCCGACGTTCCATAATGATAAATAGCGAAATCACAAGAACGAGAGCCAATATGATAAAAAAGACAAAGTTGACACGCCTCGTGACCAGATCCATCTCCGCGTAGACATCCTCGACATACATGCCGGTGCCGACTATCCATTCCCATGGTGTGAAGCTTTTTACAAAGGAATACTTCCGAACGACCCGCGTGCTGTCCGATTTCCACTGCCACAGGTACTCTACATAACCTTCTCCTCCATCTCGCGCGGTGTTGACAAAATCGATGAATAGATTGTTACCTGCCGGATCCTTGAAATCACTAAGATCCTTGCCCACCAGATCGAGCCTGTAAGGATGCATGATCATCACAGGGCGCGTGTCGTTGATCCAGAAATAGTCCTCATGCTCAGGCCCGTACCGGAGCGCCTCGATCCTGTTTATTGCCCTCTCCTGAGCCTCAGCGACAGTCAGTTCACCGGATTCCACACGGGCGTTGTAATCGATCAGGAGTCCCCAGACAGTATTGGTCAGTTCAGCTATCATCTCCTTCTTGGAATCCATCAACACCCGGCGAAGCGATGGAAGAGCGATGATATACATCGTGGATATAAAAAGTATGACTGTCAGAAATACCGGCAGGACCGTCTTGAGTGCGAGCAGACGCCACCCGGTCCCCTGCGAAAAGGAGAAGCCACTGTCGCGCTGCCCTGCTGTTCTATTGTCCATCCGACCGTCCCTGGTGGAGGCACCTGCGCCAAACCTGGCGCCAGAATGTGACCTGGAGCATTTTCTCAGAAACTTATATGAAAATCCATTGCTTTCTTATACAGGAATCTTTTGTCGGCACCTGTATCCTCAGTGATTTTTTCAGAGATTTTAGAAACAAGTGATCCTATTTCACGCATCAGCACTACGGCAGGAGATAAAAAAGAGAATGCCCCCGGTAATAAAAAGCAGGGACAGCGATAGTATACTGACCCTTGTAGCGATACCGACTGCAAGACCGGCCCTTCTAGCGGCCAGTCCGACCCCTCCCATGAGTATCGGCCCCAGTACTGCGGCGAATTTTCCTGTCATGTTGTAGAATCCAAAATATTCCGCCGATTTACCCTCCGGTATCATCCTTGAAAAGTATGAACGGCTCAGAGCCTGGATCCCTCCCTGCACCAGGCCGATGGTTGCGGCGAGGGCGTAGAACTCGTTCCTGGAAGTCATCATCGAGGCCCACGCAGTGACAAGGAGATATACGGCCAGAGCTACGAATATCGCTTTCTCAGCCCCCACTTTCCCGCCGATTATCCCGAATCCCAGCGCGGAGGGAAATCCTACAAACTGGGTTATGAGAAGAGCCAGAATAAGGTCATTTCTTTCCAGCCCAATAGAGAGGCCGTAATCAACAGCCATCCTGACAATCGTATCTACACCGTCTATATAAAACCAGTACGCGAGCAGGAAAAGCAGGATGGGCCGGAACATCCTTATCTCACGAAATGTCGCCAGGATCTCACTGATACTTGAACGAACTGCTTCCAGATCGCACCTGCCCTCTCCGCTCTTCTTTTCCCTGACAAACAGGATCAGTGGAACCGTAAAGACAGCCCACCAGAGTCCCACTGTTAAAAAGGAGAATTTCACTGCCTCGCTGGCATCCGACAACCCGAAGGTCGCAGGCGAGACAGTCATCCAGACATTGATCGCGAACAGTACACCACCACCCAGATAACCGAGTGAATATCCCAATGAGGATATCATGTCGGCATTCTTCCCATGCGAAACGTCCTTCAGCATGGAATCGTAGAATATCATCCCCCCGGAAAACCCGATCGAAGCGAGCATATAGATGATCGAAGCAGCCACCCATCGACCTGAGTTCACAAGATAGAGCGACGAGGTAAGCGCGGCGCCCATGTACGCGAAGAATATGAGAAACCTTTTGCGGGAAGATGACCTGTCGGCAATCGCTCCAATGAAAGGAGCCATGACAGCTACCGCGAGGCCCGCAATGGAATTGATGAGTCCAAGTCGCGCCGTTGTCGTCGTAGTCTCAACACCAACGCTCCAGTATTGATTGAAGAACACCGGATAAAATCCAGCCATCACAGTAGTTGCGAATGCGCTATTTGCCCAGTCATAAATCGCCCATCCGGCAATTGCTCTTCTGTTCGATTTCCAGTAACCGGCCATTCCGCCTCTTTTCCTGCCATCCGTGTAACAGGAGGTTGCCCCCACACGGAGTCTAATCCAGCATGATCCTTAATCAAAGGTAATAAACTCTCTTTCCCGGAGTCGTATTTGCACAACTGGTATTCCAGGGACTACGTCGGTATCCCTGAACAGGGTCGTGAACTATTATCTGGTTAATACTACGCCTGTTACAGATTTATTTTACGATTTGTCCGGAAAAATGGACAGGACTTCTGCACTATCGGTATGCAATCTGCGGAGTCCAGTTATCGGAGGCAGATGAAAGAGATCATTTTAAAGCGAATAGACGTATTCACAACGAATCCTTTCTGCGGTAATCCAGCGGGGATCGTCACGAATGCGGACGGCATGTCCACCGATTCCATGCAGGCTCTGGCTGCCGAGATGAAGATGAACCTGATCGAGATGGCCTATGTCTCGGAATGTAGCGGGAAAAGCGACTTTTCCGTGCGATTCTTTACTCCTGACAAGGAATTGGAGATCAGCGGTCATGTCATGCTCGCTGCCTGTTATGCCCTGATAGAGGAAGGCAGGATAAAACTTTCCGAGGGGATGACAAGAATCCCATTCGAGACTCTCGTCGGCACGATTCCTCTGGATGTCTACTTCAGGACTGACTACGAATCAGGAACCGATGGAAACGAGAACAAATCCGGTCTACGGCTGGATTCCGGTCAGGGACGTGGCGGTATTCTTGAAAAGATCATGATATCTCAACCTCGATACTCATTTACCCCCTGCGATATTCCTGTCGAAGACATCGCCGAAGTACTGGGAATCGACGCCGCGGAAATAAAGTCCACGGGGTTACCATTTGTCAGGGCAAGCAATGAGATCGACTGGCTCATCATCCCCATCAGGAAAAAAGAGACGATTGCCACAATGCGTCCTGACCTTATCAAGCTGGGGATGCTCAACCGCAAATACAATACGTACAGCAACCAGATCTTTTCCCTGGATACTTTCGACTCCTCCTGCATCACATACTCCCGGAACTTCAGCCCGGCAATGGGCCTCTGGGAAGACCCTGCTTCCGCATCCGGATCGGCGGGGCTGGGAGCATACCTGAGACAATTCGATATAACAGGGTCAGATTCGATGGTCATGCAGCAGGGCAACGAAACAGACAGCCTCGCACGCATATTGGTGGAGGTCGGTGGAAAAGCCGGCGACATATCGATCCGTGTAGGCGGCCTGGCCGTCAAATCGATAGAGAGAAAAATCAATCCAGCATCGATGGAACTGGTTTAATCCCGCGACATCAATCGAGCGTGGAAGTGGCGGACCGATCATACAAACCGGGGAAATATCTTCCAGCCATGTTAAGGAACTTCGTCCCTACTGAATGAACTGACGGACCAGTTCGAGGAATAGCCGAACGTCCCTGAAATTCGAAACGAGGCCGGTCGATACACGGACCGCGCCAGTACTCTTTCCGTCTATACACTGCCTGAACTCATCAACGGTCATCCTCGACTCCGGACCATGCATACAGGTAATCATCTCATTCTTTGAGAGTCCGAGAGCAAGCTCACCGGCGCCAGGATTGCAGAAACAACCGGTCCTCAGGGATATCTTCCATTCGTTCGCCTTCTTTTCGACGACCTGGTGATCGATCACGACGCCTTCTCTGTCGTAAATATTGATGGTGACGCTTCCCCCCCTCATCTCACGCTCTGTCGGGCCATATAGCCGCACTACAGACTTTCCGTTTCCATGCTTCAGTTCGAGAAGGTTTGCGATAAGCCAGTGGCTGAGACAGCCCACCCTTTCATGGATAATATCCATGCCTACGGATTCCAGATGATCGAGCCCGACAGATACGGCTGGCAGATTAGCGTAATCGAGGGTGCCGTCCTCAAACCCCTCAGCTCCGGGAGCAAGATAAAACTGATCGGCCTGAACGGAGACCACCGTTATGGTCCCACCGGCGAACCATGGCCTGTGAAGTTTTTCGAGGGCCTCTCTTCTGGCCAGTAGACAGCCTATCCCGGTGGGGTATCCGAACATCTTGTAAAACGATATCGTGACAAAATCCGGGTGCCACTCAGTCAGATCGAGCCTGTTAGTAGGAACGAAAGCCGCCGCGTCAAGGAGTACATCCCAACCCCTTGATTTCGCCAGTTCGATCCATTCCAGTGGATACTGGACACCTGAGAAGTTCGATTGAGCGGGAAAGGCGAAAAGCCCGTTCTCGGAGGGGTCTTTCCCGTCGAGATACTCCTCGAGGACCGGCTGGCTTATCCTGAGATCGGGCGGAATGACCGGAACATACCTGGTTACGGCACCATGAGCCTTGTCGAACTCCCTTATCCCCAGCACACTGTTGTGGTTGTCAAAACTGAGGAGAAGCTGGTCCCCGTTCCGAAACGGATAGGACTCTCCCACCAGCTTCAAAGCCTGACTTGCGTTTGCGGTAAAAATGGGGACATACTCGTCGGGCGATGCGTTGAAGAACTCCAGCACACGCCTCCTGCAGTCCTCCACCCTCAGGGTGGTGAATGTCGAGGTCGGATTAGACGAATGGGGATTACCGAGGACATTCCCCATAAGAAACTCTGAATGCTGTCTTATCTGTCTGTCGGCATACAGGCCACCCCCTGTATAGTCGAGGTATATATGCTCCTGGGCATCGAGCCTGGAGTATTCGCTTTTCCTGAGTTCGTCCAGAGCGGTGGTAGAACCATACGCAGGGTATCTGTCGAGAAACTCTCCATAATCCGCCTTTATCTTATCCTCAGAAATGCTGCGCCTTACATCGTTCACACGTGCCTCCCATTACATACCAACCCTATCATATCCTGACGTGGTACAACCGATAAACGAACGGACACATCCACTCCATTCGCATCACCCGTGATGATATAATAAATAGAATACATCATCAATTTCATTTTGCTGGATTCTGGGCCTGTTTTCGTGATCTTACTTCTGCCAGACCGCGTGCCCACGCTTCCGGAGTATCCTGGCAAGTTCCGTTTCCATCTCCAAAGCGTCTTCATATGGCAGAGGGTTGTATTCTTCGTAGAGCAGAGGGCTGAGATGCCTGCCGTACTTTCGGACAAACCTGTTAGACTTGTACCCTGCGAGATGATTCTCGAACCGTTTCTCAGGGTCAAGGCCGGTCATACCGACATAGTAACATCTACCATCCGGACTGAATTCCGGATTGGCGTTTGTGAAGGCCTTCTCTCCGAGAACAGCACGGTCGAGTTCGATGACATAGACGTTGTGGTGGGCTTTATGATTCATCATGCTGAAAGCTCATTCACTGATACTCGTGAATTCCACAATGAGTTGGACCGCTCTGTACTATTCCTCGAGTGGTTTATATATGAATTCTCGAACGGCTATGACCCTGCCTCCATCATCTTCGATCTCGACACGCCAGGCTCCAGACCATGAGGTCATCATCTTTTTTGAACTCCACGTCCGCCATGAAGCAGATTTGATCGGGAGCCTCACACGAGCCTTCTCATCCTCACCGAAGATCCATACATGAGTTATGGTATCCGGAGAGGCCGCGCCTAATATCACTGAGTAGCAATACAGTCTTTCCTGAGTCTCGAAGAACTGGCTGTTTGTTCCGACAGGAGATCTTGCCTCTATCCCGGTACATATGACTACCGCATCGACTTTCAATCCATCTTCGGTATCCATACCCATGGCTGCGGTCATGGAAAACGCGACTGAAAACAACATGAAAAGTGCTATCCTTGACATAGTGACCCTCCCTTGAAAAACGACGTGACGGCCAGCCCGCATGTGTGCCGGACCAGGTCCAGCACACTATCAGAATTTTATCAGGGCATTTATTTTCGCTGTTGAAAGTCTCATATCTTTCCCCCCGGTGATATTCAGCGAAATGTTCGACTTTCCTTTCTTGAAAGTCAGTTTACCCTTCCATCCTCTATTTGAGAGTTCTAAAATCGTCTGGTGCTTCTTTCCCTTATGCGTCAGTTGTCCGGATATTCTGTTGTTCCTGATATCAAGCACGAAAACGGCTGACCTGTTGAGCCTCGATTTGATCTTGCCGGACAGTCTTCCCTTCTTGTCAAGTCTGAGTTCAAGCTGATGAGTCTTTCCTTTCAGCTTTAATTTTCCCTCGGGCGGAAACTTGCCGGCGGCTATCCTGACAACACCAGCCTGGATTTCAAGTTCCAGGCTCTCTCTGCTCGAATCCCTGAATGTGCCTGAATACTTCCCGGAGCTGTCCAGAACGAGCTTGAGGGAATGTTCCTCGCCCGCATGCACAAAGGTACCATTCAACTTTCCCGGAGCAAGGTCCAGCGTCAGAGACGAATTATCGCCGAAGTTATATACTGCACCACTTTTTACCGTCTTTTTTTCGGCGTCTATCTCCAGAGTGAGTTCATGGTTCTTACCATGATCGCTGACATCGTATTTCTTTTTTGTCAAAATCGCCTCCAGATACCTCTTATTTTCCGTGACCGGGATACTCACCGTTCCAGCAGTACAGACAGAGTCTTTCCCTCGGAAAACCGATCGCCTCGACCATATCTTCGACAGTCTGGTAGCGAAGAGTCGTTACCTCGATATCCTTGCGGATCCACTCTATCATCTTCGCGTACTTCTCGGTGGTATGGTCAAGATATTCGGAAATGTCCTCAATGTCTTTTCCCTCGATATCCTTGATCGCCCTCCGTGCGGCGAGTTCGTCGATTTCCCTCGTCGACAGATTGAATCTGCAGGGGAACATGAGTGGAGGACATGCCGGTCGGCAATGGATCTCTTTCGCTCCCCCTTCCCAGAGTTTTTTCGTCGTGAAATTCTTGAGTTGTGTGCCTCTCACTATCGAATCTTCACAGATTACTATCTTGTTTCCATCGATGATCTCTTTCACCGGTACCAGCTTCATCCGGGCAATATGATCCCGCGTATCCTGAGAGGGGGGAGTGTAGCTGCGGCCATACCCTGGAGTATACTTTATCAGGGGGCGCCTGTACGGCTTCCCCGACTCTATCGCGTAACCGATAGCGTGAGCCGTACCGGAATCCGGGATCCCGGCCACGACATCGACGTCTATATCCTTATCCCGCCTCGCGAGACATTTTCCACATCTTTCCCTTACTGCTTCAGTGTTGATCCCCTCATAATCAGAGGCAGGAAACCCTGTATATATCCACAGGAATGCGCAGATCTGCTTATTTTCTCTTCCCTCTTTAGCTATACGCATCCCGTCCTTCCCAAGAAGGACTATCTCCCCCGGTTCCAGAAATTTTACAGTCGATAGATCGTTATTTGGAAATGCGGTGGTCTCGGAACCGACAGCCCAAGCATCGTCACGTTTTGCGATGGCCAGGGCTGAATAGCCCAATCTATCCCTGGCAGCATATATCCCGTCCCTGTTCAACAGCAACAGGGTACACGAACCTTCGATAGCCTCAAATACTTTCTCGATCCCATCGACTATATCGGTCCCGCGCGCGATTATCTTTGCGGCAAGTTCGGTAAGATTTACCGTTCCGTCACCCGTCTCACTGAAGGTGACTCCCTCTGAAAGCATCTGGTCGGCCAGCTCCCTCGCGTTGTCAATAAAGCCGTCAGTGACTATGCAGAACGGTCCCAGATGCGAATTGAGGTAGATCGGCTGCTCATCAAATGCGCTTACGACACCGATCCCCATATTACCTTTCATATTACTGATGTCTTCATAAAATTTCGATTTGAACTGGCTTTGGCTGATATTGTGGATCTGTCGTGAAAATTCCTCGCCGAACATGGCGACGCCCCCAAACTCCGTGCCCAAATGAGAATGGTAATCCGTCCCATAAAGTAACAACTCATTGCAACTATTCTCCGATACCACACCGAACAGTCCGCTCATCTTGTCCTCCGCCTTTCAGATGAATCTTCCTCTGGATGCTTTCTATTTCCGGGTCGGGCTCCTGCGCAGGGAAAGATGCATCTTACGCCGGACGAACGGGCGGCTCAACAGTTTTTTCTATTATAGAGAAGAAATAAAGACGGGACGGGACTTTCTAAAAGCCCCGAAAAGTGTGGAAGAGCCCGCCCCCGGTCAGGCTCTTCTGCAGGCGGGATAGTGAGAGATCATGACAGACCGTAAAAACACCTCTTCGGAGAGCAGACCTTTCCGTCCTTTTTTAATTTCCCCAGGACCTTGGAGACCTCACCCTTCTCCACTCCAGCCGCCTCTGCTATCTCACCGGGCCTCATAGGTTCTCCCGATTTCTTCAGCGCGTTCAGTATCTTTTTTTCATTATCCATTGTTGCCTCCTCCATCAATTCAGATTCCAGATTCTCAGGATCATACCTGAAATGATCAGATCAAATCTTAAATCAGTTCTTTTTTCTTTTTGCACACTCGCCACATACACCGAAGAACTCGAGTGTGTAATCTGACACCTCAAACCCTGGGACCACATCGCTGAGATCTTTATCTCCCAGACCGTGATTCAGCCATACATCAGATGTCTTCCCACAGATTTTGCATACACAATGGTCGTGTTTTACAAGATTTCCATCGTACCTCGAGCTTCCACTGCCCCTTTCGAGTTTAATGATCATCCCCGATGATGTCAGCTTCTCAAGATTTCTGTAGACAGTCGCAATGCCGGTATCAGGCAACAGGCTTTTCACTTCTGCGAATATCTCCTCAGTGGTGGGGTGGTGATCCGGCACAGAAAGTATCCTAAGTATTTCGTCTTTCGGCCTTGATCTCTTGATCATCTCTACCTCCGGGATTGAAAGTTA
>JAGLYV010000088.1 GCA_023131975.1 Candidatus Krumholzibacteriia bacterium
ATGTTCTAACGTAAATACTCTGACCGATTGAAAATATAATTTGCATCGGCAGATTCTTGTGCTAGACTCAAGGTGTAAGGAGTTGGATGATTACAATCCTTTGTATTGACGATTGAACATATTTGGTGGCGGCTGATGATATCCTTGATGGCGTTATAGAGTGGCCACGCTTTTTTATTGCCTGTGGATATTTAGGGTGAAAATCCTTCCGAGACTCCAGTCGCCGCCTTTTTTTGTCCTCACGCGTCCACTTTTCCGCATGTTGAGTCCTACACTCCAGGAGACCAGAGTGCCTCGAGTCTTACCCGCCTAGCTCGTTCTCTCGTTATGCGTGAAAAGCCAGAGTCCCATATAGATGACGCCCGGGAACGCCGTCACAATAAACCAGGGTCCCTGAGGCAGGATACCTGTTTCAATAAAATGCACCATGTAATAAGCCAGCAGGCTGAAGACCGCGACACTTCCTCCAAGCGCTTCCTTCCTCCAGCCATGGATCAATCCGCCAAGGACTCCCACCGGGAAGAAGATAAACATGATCCATGCGATTCCATTCCACGTTGAGAAGTCTACTCTTTCGCCAATAAACATCGTTATAATGAACGCGATGCTGACGATGCTCCAGAGTCTCGCAACCCATCTGAAAAATCTTTCCATCAACGCCTCCTGTTAAGATCAGAAGATTATACCGGGCCATCCGGCGCATGTCCAATGGCATATCATCCGGTGCTACGGGTGTCTGTCGGATCACCATACCGGCAATTTCACGTGACCAGTGGATCGTAGGGTGGTATTTCGTCAGGCTTTTCTTCGTCAGCAAACGACTCCAGGACCTTCTTGAAAAGGAGTTGCATCATAGGCGCAAGCCCTTCACCTGAGGCCGCGGAGATCCGATGAAGCTCCACATCCTGAGGAAGGAGGTCAGAATCGAACTGCTGCCAGTCATGAATGATGTCTATCTTGTTAAGAGCGACTATCCTGGGGGTTTCCAGCAGCTTCGGAGAATACGATTCAAGCTCATGCAGGAGTTGCCTGTACGCGTCGCGAGCACTGACTTCTCCGCCCACTTCCAGGATTATAAGAAGGACCCTGCACCTCTCCACATGCTGAAGAAACTGCAACCCGAGCCCCTTCCCCTGATGCGCGCCCTCTATAAGCCCCGGGATATCCACCATACAGAATGAAGCCGCTTCATCGACTCTCACAATAGCAAGATTGGGAGTCAGCGTGGAAAACGGATAATCGGCAATAAGTGGTCGAGCCTGGCTCACGGCGCTGAGAAGTGTCGATTTCCCGGCATTAGGCAGTCCGACCAGTCCTACATCTGCAATAAGCTTCAGAGTCAACCTGAGGTCGAGTTTCTCTCCCTCCCGGCCCAATGTAGCCTTCGTAGGAGCCTGGTCAGTGGCTGAACGAAAAGAGAAATTACCTGTTCCTCCATCTCCACCTCTCGCTATGACTATCTCCTGGTCCGCCGAGATAAGGTCAGCCAGAGTCCGGCCACTATTGGCATCCTGAATGATCGTACCGGGAGGTACTTTTATGATCACATCGTCACCGCCATGCCCCGATTTGCGTGCTCCTTCCCCTTGATGGCCCTTGGGAGCTTTGTACTTCCTCCTGTATCTCAGGTCGAGCAATGTCCTCATCTGTGGCTCGACCCTGATTACGATGTCTCCCCCTTTGCCGCCATCTCCACCATCCGGCCCTCCGCGAGGTATATTTCTCAATCTTCGAAAACTGACACAGCCATTACCACCATCACCGGCCCTGACACTTATCTCCACAATGTCGATAAAGGAGGTCATGATCTTCCGCTCCCTGATGACACGATTCCACTGAAGTATTTTCCCGGATTGAGATACTCCTCAGGATCGAAACATCGCTTCAGGTTTTTCTGCAATTCCAGTTCTCCACCGGAAAACAGGATATCGAGGTATCTGTTCTTTGTTATGCCGATACCATGCTCACCGCTGAGAGTCCCCCCAAGCCGTACTACCTCTTCAAACAGGTCCCGGACAAAGATCATGGAACGCCGCATCTCTTCGGTCTTCCGCCTGTCGGTCATAATATTCACATGAAGGTTCCCGTCACCGCAATGACCGAATACATAGCAATCCAGGTCGAGCTGTGATGCCCGATCGTTGATGAACGATACGGCATCGGCGAGACTTCCGAGGGGAAGCGAAACATCCTCGTTGACCTTCGTAATACCCTTCCTGGCAAGGCTGGGGCTTATCGCTCTTCGGAGTTCCCACAACGTCTCCCGCTCTGTTTCATCTCCGGCCTTTACTATCCCCAAACCATTCTCCCTGCAATACGATTCGAGGATCTCCTGCTGAGTGGCGACTTCGTCCCGTGGTCCGTCGACTTCGAAAAACAGAAAACTGTCCCCCGTATCGAATTCGTTCGCCTGCATGTACTCGCTCACACAGGCCATCGTCCTCGAATCAATAAATTCCAGGACAGTCGGACAGAACCCGGATGAAAGAAGTTCCGCGGCTCTTTCCATAGCATCCGGACCGTTACCGGCCTGGACGACAGAAGTGACAGCTACCTCAGGAAGGGGTCGTATGTCCAGCCTCGCCGAATATATGACTCCCAGCGTGCCTTCCGCTCCGGTAAGCAGAGCGGCCACACCCTCAAAAGGGCTCTCGATCACTTCACCTGCTATCGTTATCCAGGTAAGGGAAAGTACATATCTTCTGGTTACACCATATTTATAGGCTCGCGGGCCTCCGGCGTTCTCAGCAATATTCCCCCCGATCGTCGACACCTTGAGACTTGCCGGGTCGGGAGGATAGAAAAATCCATGAGGGTACAGGTAGTCCTGGAGTTCTTTATTGACGATCCCGGCTTCGACCTCGACAGTCGAAGCGGTCCGGTTAAAATCGAGTACTCTCCGCATCTTTTCCGTTGAAACGACCAGGCCTCCACCGACCGGAACGCTTCCGCCGGAAAAACCAGTGCCTGCTCCTCTCATAAAGACCGGCAGACCGACCCTTCCGGCCTCACGGACAATACGAACAAGCGGATCCAGACCTTCTGGAAATACAACACCAAGACATTCACCTCTCCTGCCTGTGGCATCGAAATTGTATGAATAGCGGTACTGAGCTCCGGTGTGTATTCTTACGTCACCAAGACGCCTTGATAACTCTTCGACATCTTTCCTCATAGGCCTCGGATCCATTCACTGATGACTGCCTCGGAACAGAATGACATCTGGCTGAGCAACTAGACGTAATTACGGACGAACGCATCGAAACGGTCGAGAGCCGCGTTCAGGGTTTCCTCAGAAGCCGCGAACGAGAAACGTACCATATTGTCGCATCCGAAGGGACCACCGGGGATCAGAAGAAGCCCCCCCTCGGCAAGCAGCTTCTCGCAGAACTCCCCACTCCCTGACACACCACATTTGTCGTATAGCCCTGAGACATCGGCAAAAAAGTAGAAGGCTCCACCTGGTTCGGGATAAGTTATGCCCGGCACTTTGGCAAGCCTGGTATTGAACATATCCCGTCGTTTCTCGAAAGAAGCCTTCATCATGTCACGGGCATCGGCCCCGTTTTTTACAGCCTCGATGGCGGCCCACTGGGATATCGCGTTCGGGCACCCGGTCGCGTGCGCCTGGTATGCTCCCATCCTGTAGGCGACCTGTTCGCTGGCCAGGGCGTATCCCACCCGCCAACCCGTCATAGCGTAGCTCTTTGAGACTCCTGTCACGACCACGCAGCTATCCTTCAATTCAGGCACAAGTTTTACAGGCGAATGATGTTCATACCCTCCGTATACGAGGTATTCATAGATCTCGTCACTTATTAGAGCTATTCCCTCATCCAGGAGAAAACGCGCTATAGCCTCCATATCAGAGGGAGAATATACCGTTCCAGCTGGATTGTTCGGTGTATTCAGCATGATCGCTTTCGGCTTGCTCTTCTCCACTTCCGCCTTGAGCCGGTCCACGGTCAACCTGAACCCATCGTCGACCGAAAGCTCAACGATGTTGGGAACAGCTCCGACAAGCTTTATCATCTCTGGATAACTCACCCAGTACGGAGTCGTTATCATCACTTCGTCACCAGGGTCGGTGAGTACGAATAATGCGTTGAATATCGAGTGCTTCGCTCCGTGGGAGATCACCGTCTCCTTCCAACCGTAATCCACACCGAGTATCCTGGAATATTCCTCTGCTACCGCTTTTCTGAGAGGGGCAATGCCGGCGGCCGGAGTGTATCTGGTCTTTCCTTCATTGATCGCCCTGATACCGGCGTTTCTAATGATCTCCGGAGTGTCAAAATCAGGTTCTCCCGCAGCAAGGGCCACGACATCCTCACCAGCTTCTTTGAGAGCGTTTGCCTTTGTATTGAGGCTGAGAGTGATCGAAGGTTCGATCTTAGAAGCTCTTTTGCTGACGATATTCGTCACTTTGTTCCTCCTTGGCAATAATCGGTTAAAGCTTCCATTCCTTTAGCCTGTTAACGACGGGCCCGGGAACGAGACACTCGATCGAGCCACCGAGCCTGTATATCTCCTTCACGAGCGAACTGTGCAGGTAGATAAACCTCTCGTCTGGCATAAGGAATACTGTCTCAAAATCGGGATGCAGTTTTCTATTCATCAATGCGATCATCAACTCATACTCAAAATCGGATACAGCCCTCAATCCCCTGATCACGACATTTACGTTTCGCGCCTTGAACTCGTCGACGAGAAGACCGTCAAATGTAACGACTTCCACACCATCGAGATCGGCCAGACTTTCTTTCACCAACTGAAATCGCCTTTCAAGATCGAGCAGAGGTGCTTTATGGACTCCGGCGGCAACGGCCACGATGACCCTGTCGAAGATCCTTGAGACTCTTTTGACGATATCTACATGTCCATTTGTAATAGGATCGAATGTTCCCGGGTACAGCGCCGTTCTTTTCTTCACAGCCCGTCACCTCCTTGACAATCAGGTTTCCTCTTCGTGTTTGTATCTGAAATATGTAACAATGGTCTGACCGAATTTCCTCGTTCTAAGCTTCTCCATCCTACCGAAAGCATCCCCTGCGATCTCTTTACCCGTCTCTATGATGAACATCTTGCAGATGTTCTCCCGCGCGTTGCCCAGCATGGTAGCGAGTTTTGCACCAAGACTGGAAGCATAAGGCGGATCTGCCAGGATAAGGTCGTAACGGCCGCCTGCCCTGATCGCATTTTCAAGGAATCTGGTGGCATCGCCCCGATGGACGACGGCCTGCTCTTTCGAATATCGGCAACGCTCTATATTCGTTCTCAATGCCTTGATGATCGATGGATCCTGTTCGACAAAAACCGCTCTCGAGGCACCTCTGCTGAGCGCTTCGATACCCATTGAGCCGGAGCCGGCAAACAGGTCAAGTACTACGGCATTCTGAACATCGGAATATAATGTATCGAAGACCGAGCCTTTCACAATCTGAGCCGTCGGCCTGAATTGCGGACCTTTCCCGCCCCTTAGAGCTATTCCCCTGTTCTTTCCTCCGATTACGCGCACGCAGCGACCTCCCTTGCAGTCCATGACAGCTGTGGCCCGGCAGACCGGACCTCGCGGACAACTCAGGATATAGAACGGACAGGGTCCGGGCAAGGGAAAATAGAAGCGGCAGGGGTATAAAAAAGCCCCCGGGTGTCAGGGAAGACTCCCGGGGGCACGACGTTCAGTGGAGGGGGCAAGGTTATTCCACTATCGTCGGAGTAACAAAAATCACAAGCTCCGTCTTCTTGCTGGATTTACTCTTCGATGAGAAAAGCCTGCCGAGGAACGGGATATCCTTGAGGAACGGCACACCACGGATCACTTCGGTGTCGGACTTTTTGATAAGCCCACCGATTACGGCCGTGTCTCCGTTCTTCACTATGACCCTTGTGTCGGCTTCGGCAGTAGCTATGATAACGCCACCCTGGGCCGTTGATTCAGCCTGGAGTTCGCTCACTTCGGGATGAAGATCGAGAGTGATCGTCCTGTCGGCATTCACATGGGGAGTGACCCTCAACATGATTCCGATCTTCGTCAGCTCGGTGACCGGGTTACCCGCTTCATCTGCTACGATAAGGGGAATCTCCTTACCTACAAGAATACTGGCTTCCCTGTTATCCAACGTAGTGATCCTGGGATTGGAGATGATATTCGCCCGGTTCGTTCTCTCCAGCATCTGGAGCAGGGCAGTGAGTTCGCCCCATGAACGGACCATCCCGAACTTCACCGTTCCAATCGAAGAAGCGATTGTAGCATCTACTTCAGCGCTTCCGGTAGCTCCCACACCAGCCGCGTGAATGTTAAGCATGTTCCAGTTAATACCAAGTTCCTGCGAGGCCTCTACATCGATCTCGACCAGCTTCGCGTTGATATCGACCTGGTGGGTCTTGACGTCCAGGTCCCTCACCATCTCTGATATCTTTTCCACGCTCTTCTCGATATCACGTACAATCAGTGAGTTACTACCCGGATCTACTTCGATTGTCGCCCTGGTGGACGTCAACATACTCTCAAGAGCACCCCTGAGTTCTTCAGCATTCGAGTTATTGACAAAGATGATCCTGGTCTTCAGCGGCTCAAGCTCTTCCTGCTTTTTGACAGCGGTCTGGATCTCCAGCTCTTCCCTGAGAAGAGTGGTGAGCTCGGCTACTCTGATCATTCCAAATTCTTCTCTGTAACCGTAGCCATTCGCCTTGAGGATGATATCGAGCGCTTCCTGCCATGGGCAGTCCTTGATATGGACATGAATCTCACCCTCGACACCCTTACCTGATACGATGTTCACTCCGGCAAAATCGGAGATCGTACGAAGTACCGTCTTTATATCCGCACCCTGCGCGTCAATAGTTACCTTGTTCGCGCCCATTGCCATGCCTCCACCACCAGCCGGCGCTCCTCTTACATAGGACTCCGGCCAGGGCATGATTTTCTTTTCGGTATCCGCTTGCTTATTCATTGCGGAAGACCGGGAGGCAGCAGGCTGTGCCGTATTCTTCTTGCTTACAGGCGCTTCGCTATCGCCACCGATCCAGGGAGAAGTCTGTTTCTGAACTTCCGGCTGGGCCTTCCGGGCAGGCTCAGACGTACTCTCAGCGACCTTTTCCGCGACCGGCATGACCATCGGCAGAGCGGGTCCCATCGAAGCTGCGGAGATGACCTTAGGTTTTTCTACCTTCCGGACATCTGTTTTCGCCGCAGTTGCGACCGGAACGACCGGCAGGCTGCCAGGGTCAGCATCCGACATCTTCATCTCGATATCAGCGTCCATGATCTCTATCACATGAAGATCGCCTTCGCTGAACATCCTGTATTCGGCTTTTTTCTTGAGATCGACCACTATCCTGCTTATAAGGACCGGTTCGACCTGATACTGGCTCGTTCTCACGCGGTTGACGACACCGTTTTCGGAATTGCCGTCAATTTCGGCGATGTCATACATGGCCCCTACACAATCGACGACAAGCCTGTCCGGCTCTGACATCGTAAAGGCCTTGAACTCGATGTCGCCTACCTTGCTGATCTCGATCCTGGTCTTGCCATCGGCATGTGCGATCTTGAGACCGTTGATCTCCTTATCCCAATCGCCGGCGGAAAGGCTCAGGCACGGTAGCAACAGGCCTGCGAGAACGACAAGCGCTGTCTTTCTAAATCTCAGCATCCTATTCTCCTTTTCCCGTATTGCCCTCCAGCCGGAGGGTTACACTTGAAGTCTGTCCGAACATGGTCAATCTCGCGACAAGAGTCCTGTCACCGACAGATACGATACTTCCATGTCTGATCGGGTCTCCGGCCTTGATGATGTATCCAAAGCCATTCTTGTCCTCGAGCATAGCGTATTTATCCATCCCACCGGAGAGGACTCCGACGAGTTTTACCGCGTAGATATCGACGAGCTCGAACTGACTCTCCTCGAATTCACCGGCAATAAGACTCGTAAAGGGGTCTCTCCTGTTGAAGGCCTGGTAATAGTACTTTTTCTCCCGGAGATTCTTCTTTCCCTCCGGTCTTTCCTCAGCTAACGCAATAGAAGGTACAAGCGTTATCGCGAGGAAAAGCATCGGAGCGGCCAGTCCTATAACTGACATCCAGAATGATTTAAGATTTTTTCTTCGCGTCTTCATTGATCACTTCACCACCTTCCGTAAGCGTATAAGCCGAAATATACATCTCGGCCTCTATTGTATGACTCCTGCCGAGCTTGTCGGTCGAAGTCTTCTTACTCTTCATCGGATATATCTTGAGACCGTGAACGTTCAGGATGCGATCGAGGTTGGCAACCTTGGACAGGAAAATACCAACGTCGTGGTACTGGCCCTGGACCTTGATCTTCACGGGATTCTCCGCCACGAACTCTTTCTGTATCACCGGCTGCGGCTGGAAGAGATGAAATTCGATACCAGCCTGGTTTCCGGCTCTGGTTATTTTCCTCAGAAGTTTTGCGACTTCCTCCTGCTGGGGAAGCAAGCTCTGCGCGGCGACCCATTTCTCGTGCAGCCTGTTGTATTCACTCTCGAGCTTCGCGAGATTCCCAACTGTCTGTCTCGCCTTCTCCAGCTCAGCGCTCATCTTCTCATATTCCGATGCCAAAGAACTGATCTTTGCCTTCTGGGGATTGAAGAAGAACGGCATGAACGTGGTGAAAAAATACACGTAGCCGACTATGAGAAGGAGTATCCCCACTATTATTGATTTCTGTACCTGTGGATCCTTGAAATCCATTTTCGAGACCTCTCTTCCCTATTGGGGCATTACGTTGGCACTCAGTGTGAACTTCATTACTTCCCGATCGTTGATGATCCCCTTCTCGGACACCGTAAGATCGACTCGCGTGAATACCGGTGACGCTTCGAGATTCGTGATTATATCGGCGATCGTGTAGTTCGAAAACGCGATACCATCTATCGAAAAATTGTTCTGGGATAATTCCGTTACGTTAGTAAGCCAGCAATTGTTTGGCACCTTGAACCCCAGATCGTTGAGAAGCTTGACCCTGAAATACCTGTTCCTGTCGAGGGTCGTGATGAGGCTGAGTCTGCGGTCGACTTCCTCGCGCTCCCTGGTGATCTGTTTGATCTTTGCAAGTTGCGGAGCCAGCTTCTTTGATTCTTCTGTAGCGATCTCTATCTTCTTCTCGAGGCTCCTTACGTTATGACTCTGGATGATAGAAATCGACACAATCGCCAGGATAAAAATCGCGACAGCTCCTACGAGGTAGACCGTCGACATATCCGGCAAATGCAGCTGGCGTTTCTTTACCCTGTCTTCCGGTGGAAGCAGATTGATCCGTATCATTATTTCCCCGCCTTTCTCAAAGCGAGACCTATTCCAACAGTCAGTAGCGGAGCAATACTGTCAAGGTCCTCTTCGTATTCACCGAACACACCTTCCTCATAGTCGATCCCTTCGAGAGGATTGTGGATCGAGAAATCGATCCCGTGCTTCTCCGAAAGAATATCCTTGAGGAACGGTATATGCGCTCCACCCCCACTGAGAACAACTTCCTCAATGTTTTCGGCATCACCTGCCGCCTTCAGGAACGATATGCTCCTCTCGATCCCCATGGAGAGGTCCTGGGAGCTCGTACTGATGACTTCCCTTACTCTATCCTCATCCAAATCGCCCAGATCTCCGGATATTACGGCTTGGGCCTGCTCATAGCTGATGGAGAAGTCTTTCTGAATGTTCTCTATATAACTCCTCACCCCTACACTGATATCACGCGTAAAGTGAGGGCTGCTGCCCTGAATGATATTGATGTTCGTGACATCGCCGCCGATATTTATCAGCCCGATCACTTTTTCGTCACGACCGCCAGACATTTCGGCATCCTCATCCACCTCAAAATCATCGATGAACCGATTCGTCTCGAAACAATTCTGAACGGCGAACGAATCGACATCGATCACTTTCGGTGTAAGTTCCGCATCGCGTATCAGACTGGCGTGCATGTCGACCATATCTTTTTTCGCCGCGACCAGAAGGACTTCCATCTGGTTGGCCCCGATGTCTTCCCTCAGGATCTGAAAATCGAGACATACGTCATCGATATCAAAAGGGATATGCTGTTCAGCTTCCCAGAATATTGCTTCCTGGGCATCTTCGGGAGCCATCTTGTCCATGACTACCTTTTTGACGATGACCGCTCGTCCCGACACGGCCGATACTACCTCGTTCGAGGTTATACCCGCCTGTTCCATGCACTCCCGTATCCCGTCAATGACAAGGTTGCGATCCATGATCTCGCCCTCGACGATCGCCTCGGGCAACAACCTGTTCATCCCAAAGTGCACAATTCTGGGAACATCCCCGGAATGATCGATCTCGATCATCTTGATAAGACTCGAGCCGACATCCAGTCCAACTGTCGAAGTCTTTTTCCTGAAAGGTAATGAGATCATTCTCGCACCAACCTTTTCGAGTTAATTCAGCACTGTGTCTGATTCTTTTCCCACGATTTACAGAAAATCGTTCAATAAACATCCATTTAATGCAAAATAGTACGGTTTTATTCCTCGAAACCTTTTCACGCAACAAATGTGCCAAACGAATCATACTGTTACCCACCATAATAGATTATTACTCAAGGTCTTATGCGCATACGCCTGTTTTCCGGTCTGAATCGTATCCTCTCATTTGCACTTCTGCTTGCAATCTGCCACTGGCCTTCCGACAGGAAATTTGTCATGATAGTAATCACCTGAGAACGGGGGTGACACTGGAAAAAGCCTGTCATTTTTGGAATATCCGGTTAATATGGGGAGTCTGATCCGGTATCAGAATCGGCCGAAATACCAGTCGAGCAACCAGGGGCCAAAAACCAGGCAAACAGCGGCGGCGGGAGCGAGAAACGATCCAAAAGCTACTGCCGTCTTTCCCTCTCCACCCCGCCTGATCAGGTAAACGCCATAAATGGAGCCAAAAAATGAGGCGATCACTATTACGGGCAGCACAAGCTTGATTCCAAGAAATGCTCCGATCATGCCCATCAGCTTGATATCTCCGCCACCCATACCTTCCACATTCCTCAGAAGCCTGTATACCACCCCTACCAGCCAGAGTCCACCTCCTCCGGCAAGGATACCAAGTAATGACTGCGTAAAGACGAGCCTCGGGCTGAACAGACTCCATGCAAGGCCTATGATTATGAAAGAAAGACTGATCTCGTTCGGGATGATCCTGTGGTCCCAATCGATGAACGTTATCGCGGTAAGCGCCATAAGGAACGCGAATGCGAAAACCATGTCGATACTGTATCCGAATACGTAGAGCGAAAGGATCGCGTGCAACATGCCGATAGATTCTACTACAGGGTACCGTAGTGATATCGAAGCCCCGCATCCCCGGCACTTTCCCTTCAGCAACATGTAGCTGAATACCGGAATATTCTCGTACCACTTTATTTCCCGGCCACATGCCGGACACGCCGATCTCGGCCTGACTATCGACTTTCCGATGGGCAGCCTGTAGATGACGACGTTCAGAAAACTTCCTGTCATCAGACCAAAGACCGCGGCAAAGATATATATTACTGCATCGATCATTCTTCGTTCTTTCCTTCCCTCTTGCCGGCTTCGATTTTTACTGTCTCTCTGCCGGTCTCTTCAGACTGCATCTTTGCCTCTATCTCGGCGATATACTTTATGGCAAGTTCGCGAATGTACTTGTTGTCGCTGTTGTCGGCCAGTTCGGCCCAGAGTTCGATGCTTGATTCGAAGTCGCCACCCTTCCTTGCCGCGTCAGCCGCAAATCGGGCTGCTTTCTCATCGGCGCCCGGGATGGCCGCGGCAAGCCTGAAATATTTTTCGGCCGCAGCGTAGTCGTGCCCCCCAAGATAATGAAGAAACCCCATCTCGTATGTGAGCCAGTAATCACCGGGGTTGTTCCTCAGCCCCTTTTCCATCAACCTGACCCCTTCCTCGTGCTCACCGAGATCCTCAGATATGATCAGCGCGCTCAGCTTGTACGCGCCCTTGAACTTCGGGTCAAGATCGGTGATCACATCGGCGAGGTGGCTGAACAGCCTGATGCCGTTCTGCGCGAGCATGTATCCTCCGTAATACTGAACGGCCTTGAACCAGAGCAGATCTGAAGCAAGGTTTTTGTATCCCAGCGAGGCCATCTGCATAAACTCGCTCGAGGGAAGGTAGCTTACTTCGAGAGCAGTCTTCTGCTGGGCGATCGTATCGACGCTTCTGGCCGATATCACCAGGATACCGATTATGGCAAATACCAATATCAGATGCACGATCCTCATCAGGAAAAATCCCTTCTCCTGAATACCAGAAAAGCAAAATACAAAATAGCACCGCAATAAATCGCGGCATAGATCGTGGCAAGTACGATATCACTTCCGCTGAACCTGAGATCATGTACCGCTTCGTTCCTCAGATTGAATACCTTGAGGTTGGGGAGGAGATAATAGAACACTTCCATAAAGTATCCGACGAATGCGCCGCCGAATTTCTGCGCGAAGGCCCTGAGATCCCCACTGAGATTTCCCGCGACGAAAATGCATATCGAAAAGAACGACGTCAGGATCGGCGTCGTGAAAGTACTGAAGAAAATCACTATCGATGACATCACCATCATCTCCAGGAGGGAAAGATAGGAAGCCAGAAATACAGGCGCTCCGGGCACACCCCTTCCGATGAATATCATCACCGCCATGACCGCGGTCATTATCAGCATAAGGAGTCCAAGCGCCATGACCATGCCGGAAAATTTCCCGATAAGGTATTCATGCCTCGATACGGGCCTGGTCATCACCATAAAGACTGCCTTCTTCTCGATCTCCTTGTGGACAAGGGTGCTTCCGACCATTATGGCAGTCAACACACCGAGCAGCGAAATACCTGCAAGCCCCACGTCGGTGATTATCTTTCCGCCTGCCGCTCCGACCGAGAGAGGAGAAAGGATGAATGTACTGAGAAGCAGGATCCCTCCATAGAGGATCACTATGTACAGCAGCTTTTCCCTGACCGATTCCCTGAAAGTATTGACAGCTATAGATGATATTTTATTCATCATGAGCCTCCTTTCCACCGGGAAGCACAGCCGACATATGGTCCGCCTTCATTCCAGGCTCCCGGGGATCACCGGAGATCTCTCTGATAAATATCTCTTCGAGAGACAGCTGATCAGGAACGACCTTGAGCACATCGGCCCCGTTATTGTAAAGGTGCTTTATGACTGTCCGTAAAAATTCCTGTTTCTTTACATGAAGGAAGGTCTCCCTGCCCCTGCTCGCCACCCTGTCGATATAATCTGTGATTCCCTCGATGATATCTTCGCTGCATCCCCGAGCGATGACTTCGGTACCACTTCCAGCCATACGAAAAACCTCATCCATACTGACGCTTCTTACGACCATCCCGTCACGGATGATCACAGTCCGGTCACAAAGCGCTTCCATGTCAGGAAGGATATGAGAGGAAAAGAATATCGTCTTTCCCTTCTTCTTGAGATCCAGCATAATATCCCTGACCATCTTCCTGCCCAGCGGATCGAGTCCGGAAAATGGTTCGTCCAGAATGAGAAGGTCCGGATCGTGAAGTATAGCCTGGGCCAGTCCTGCTCTCTGGGTCATCCCCTTGGAAAATCCCTTTAATCTGCGATCGGCGCTCTCTGAGAGCCCCGTAAGAGTCATCATCTCATCACAACGATTGCCGAGCAGATCGCTGTCGATACCACTCAAGCTGCCGCAATAGTGCAGGAACTCACGAAGGGTGAGGTGAGGAAAGAAATAAGGGTTTTCGGGTAGATAGCCAAGCCTGGAAAGAGCCATCCTGTCGCCTGCATTTTTTCCGAATATCGTGACGCATCCCGAATCGGGCCTCATGAGTCCAAGGATGATCTTGATCGTAGTAGTCTTGCCTGTCCCGTTCGGCCCGAGGAATCCAAGGATCTCGCCCCGATGCGCCTCAAACGAGACACCGTGAAGGACTTCCTTTGGAGCCATACCGAGCTCACCCCGGAAGGTCTTTCGTACCGCATCGACTCTCAGAGTCTCCCTTTCGACTGGCACTTTCCTTTCCTTTCTTTTCTCGTACCCTCAAAACAGCTAACTCTCACTTAATCAAGAGTTAAACCCCATAAAAACCTGAGCAAGGCCCTGTCAACGGGTCTAATCTGGCAGAATTTCAGGCAGTTGCCGCCTGAAAAACAATGCTAAAACCAATATTTGCAGAATCCATGCCTTAATCGATGCCTGTATGGAATAGATGAGAGGAAGCTTAACTACTTTTTCAGGACTGTGATGGTAACGCAAAAAAAAAGGGCGGCCCGCGTGAGCCGCCCCAAGTATTCGAAATAAGGCTATCTCTTACTGACCGCTGGTCAGAGTGATAACGGTCGTACCGGCATCTTTGCCGACACCCGTGATCGAGTAACCTACGTTTACACCGTCGATTAGTACGGCAAGATAACCGATCTCGCCGGGGGCGCCGGCAACTCCGCCAAATACGGCGGGCTCAGTGGGGAGCCTGGTGAACGAGTTGTCCATGAGGATTCCGCCCGGAAGCAGCTGTATTATGGTGTCACCGTTCGGAAGAATGTCCCCGGCGGTACCAGCATAGATGCCCAGGTTCTGTACGGCGTAATCCTCGGCGGCCAGCTGAAGCGTATGACAGCTCGACTTGACGCCGGCTTCCTTGGCTCTTGACTGCATGTTGATGAAGTTCGGAATCGCTATAGCGGCGAGAATACCGATGATGACCACTACGATCATGAGCTCGATAAGAGTAAAACCCTTGTTATTCATCTTGCACCTCCCAGGTACAATTTTTCGGGACCTTAACATCCCGATGCCTTCAGTCTACGACCCCGTTGAGTCGCTTATCTCTCTTTTGACCCGGTTCTGTGCCAACCGGACATCCAGTCAATCCGCAAGTAACGTGCCAAGACGCATTTACCTGCCCATCGACCGTATCCGTTGACAATCAACAATTTATGGGGGCCTCCTTTCATCCGTTGTCCCGCTGTGCGTTGTAATTTGCCTGTATGTCATCTCTCATTGCAATTTATTCGATCGGACGGATTTTTGTCCCGTCAGCCGATCACCTTTTCTCCTTCACGCTCCAGTTCGTACCTCTGTATCTTCCTGTAGAGAGTCGAGGCATTGATACCGAGGATAGAGCTGGCCTTTTTCTTCTGCCATCCCGTCTCCTCAAGCACCGATATGAGGTATTCCTTCTCCAGTTCCTCAAGAGTCATCTGGGCCTTGTCGACGCAGATCTTTCTCTTCTCTCGTGAATGGAGGCGGATCTTGTCAGGCAGGTCGAAGGGCTCTACATGGTCGCCGTCCTGAAGTATCACTGCTCTCTCTATGATGTTTTCCAGTTCACGGACGTTCCCCGGCCATTCGAATCCCCTGAGCAGATCCATGGCCTCGGCAGAGATAGTCTTCTCCTTTTTGGCCTTTGCTGAGGTGAGATTCAGAAAATGGTTCACCAGAAGAGGAATATCGTCACGCCTGTCACGAAGAGGCGGGATCACTATGGGAATCACATTCAACCTGTAGTAAAGATCGGCCCGGAATCTTCCCTCCTGGACCGCTGTCTCCAGATCGGCGTTAGTGGCCGCTATCAGCCTCGCGTTGACCTTAATGGAACTCGTTCCGCCGACAGGTATGATCTCTCTCTCCTGGAGGACCCTGAGCAACTTGACCTGGATAGCCGGAGACGTCTCTCCCACCTC
>JAGLYV010000089.1 GCA_023131975.1 Candidatus Krumholzibacteriia bacterium
TCCCCTCATGACTCCGCCTCCCGCTTGTTCTAAAACCCCTGGCCTCTTAAGATCCCTGCTCTGAAACACTGTTTTCTTCCCCCCAGTGACTGCATTCTACCATGGGTTTTTTGGGCCTTCACAGGACCCCGCCAAAGCCAGGAAAAGCAGAAAGGGATAACGCAGACCGAAAAGAACAAGATAGCGCCGCAGCAAAGACGACAGGGTTGTCAGGCGCCAAAAACACATGCCAGCACTGAATGAATGCCAAAACACACTAAAAACCATGTCAAGGAAAAATATGAAAATATTTCGGAAAATTATGAAAATATTTGTGGGATTTTATGAATATTTTTGTGGATGGTTTGTAAATATTACATAAATCGTTTATGATCGGTGTAGCTGAAGATTCATTGTTACTCACTTACTATTTGCCACGGCTAAAAGCATTTTTCAATTACAGACGACAAGCCGATGAATTTCTGGCAGATTGAGGCCATTGAGGCTGGTGAAGCTGATGAAACTGATGAGACTAATGAGACTGATGAGACTGATGAGGCTGATGAGGCTGATGATTTATTGAAAATCTCATAAGAGAGGATATAACCATGCCGACTGGAAAAAAGACCCAAAAGACCCAAAAAACAAAGACAAAACAACGCCGTGCGCCTGCCACCAAGCTTCTCGGCGAGATCTTCACTGAAATCGCCGGCATGCAGTACTATGAGGTTGATCTCGGCCCGGGCGAAAAAACACACCTGGAACGGGAACCGGACAACCAGCATGACAATAATGCCATTCGAATCGAAAACAAAAACTTCAAACAGACCGGCTATGTTCCAAGAAGGATCTCATCCTGGCTGGCGCCACTCGTCGACTCTGGTGAAGTCTGGGTGGAGGGTCATGTCGCCGAATCATCTGCCACCAGGTCCGACAGGACCTTCATGCTGATCGAACTCTACCTGCACAAAAAAGGCAGGCATATACTTCAGGACAACGGCGATCCTTCGGGAGAACTGGAAGCGATCCACCAGGCAGTACTTACGATCTGGTCCGATATCGAGCGATGGACAGACCCGGATGCTGTCGAGGGCCTGGGCAAAAGACTCAAAGGACTGGCAGACGAGGAACTCCTCCCAAAAACACGTATGCTGCTCGGCCTGTTCAAATACCGGGCCTGGGTACTGAGAAGAGGATCGAGCGAGAAGACAATCGGGGAAGTCCGGAATTCACTGCAGGGGCTCAAGGTCGGCAAGGGCCTCTACTACCATAACCTGACCATATTCCCCCTGACCTCAAAAAATGGGCACCCCCCCGACTATCTGCTATTGCAGGACGCTCTCAAGAAAAATCTGGCAGAGGTTCGAGAGGTCTCAGAAGAAGGAAGCATTCCCGAGCTACTCGTCGAAAATCGCTCTCCATGGCCTATCCTCATACCGGAAGGAGAAGTCCTCATTGGAGCAAAGCAGGACAGGACAGTCAATATCACGATACTTATCAACGCGATGACCGAACACATAATACCGGTGAGCTGCGTGGAACAGGGCAGGTGGGCTCGTACATCCCTGAATTTTGCCGCGTCACACTTTGCCACCCCCGGACTGCGGGCCAGAAAGATCGCAAGCTCGCAGGAACACAGGCGCGCTACCGGCCAGGCTTTCAGCAACCAGTCGCAGGTCTGGGATGATGTCGCTTTCTCCATCTCCGGCGTAGACGCTGATTCGGAGACAGGCTCACTCGCCGATGCCTATAAAGCATCGAAGGACCGCATCAAAAAATACCGCCAGAAACTGGTTCTCCCAAAAAACGCCACGGGCATTCTCGTGACAAACGGAGAAGATATCGTAGGGATGGATCTTTTTGATTGCCCTAAAACCCTGCGCAAGATCTGGCCGAGGCTCTCGGAAAGTTATTTTCTGGAGGCAGTGGTTCGAGAAAAGAGCAAGAAATCTCTGAAATCGACTTCTACCACTTTCATGAATGTCCTCCCGTCGATCATCCAGCTCACGGAAAATCCATCGGGCCCGGGCCAGGAACTTGAATTTTCCAGCGATGATTATGCCGGTTCAGGAATCTGGTACAATGGCCATCTCTGTCATCTGTCGGCATTCAAGACAGATCCGGCTTAAACCATCTTCTGCTGCCGCGGTTTTGAATCATGTGCTGTCGTAGAGGTTTTTGAGTCCTGCGCTATCGCATTGAATCATGTACTGTTGAGTTGCGTCATGCGCTGTCGCGGGATCCGAAGGCAGATCGACCGACCTTCCCTTGACCACGGGGCATGCCTTCCGCATCGCAAGCAATACCAAGACATATATAGCCGTCTCCATCCTTCGCCTTGTCGAGGAGGGCAAGGTCCTGCTGGACGATCCAATAAGCGACTATCTGCCCTCTGTATATCTGGACCTGTTGATATCTGACGGGTACGATCCGGACAGGATGAAGATCCGGCATATGCTCACCCATACAAGCGGAATGTACGAGCATGCAGGAGATGAATATACCGAAATGATCATGGAAGATCCCGGCGGAAAATGGACCAGGCTCGAGCAAGTGAGACTAGCCATACAATTGGGAGCACCCTATGGCGAGCCGGGCGAGATCCATCACTATTCTGATACCGGATATATCCTTCTCGGAAAGATACTGGAAGAAGTGACGAAAAAGACGATGGCTCAGGCGATGCGGGATCTGATCGGATTTGAAAGGCTCGGGCTCGACCGTACCTGGCTCGAATCTGTCGAAGCGGTCCCCCCCATCGGTAAACGGGCGGGCTCATCAGTATGTCGGAGACCTGGATTCTTACGATGTCGATCCATCGATCGATCTCTATGGTGGCGGAGGGTTGATGTCAACCGCCCGGGATCTTGCGATCTTCGAACAATCGCTCTTTAAGGGAAAGATATTCAAACACGAGACGACCCTGAACACGATGCTCTCGATGTCGATCACCGGCGACCAGGGCACTTACCGGGCGGGGATATGGCACATCGATGTAGACGGGATGACAGGCTGGGGACACACGAGATTCTGGAACAGCTTTGTATTCTATTTTCCCGAGATCGATCTTGTAGTCGCCGGTTCGATAATGCAGAGAAACGGATCACGAGGAAGGGCCCTCTCCGATGAGATCGTCAGAATCGTCCGAAATGTCCTTGAGAAAAAATAGGGGAACTGGCCTTAGGCCTGAAAAATAATATCTGGTGGGAGCTACAGGATTTGAACCTGTGACTTCTACCGTGTGAAGATAGCACTCTAACCACTGAGTTAAGCTCCCACCTGATACCCGGCCTCATGGGGTACCTCAAGACACCCCGAATTGCCAGGCTCATCTACTATATAGATATTTATTGTTACACGCAAGAGTTTCAAACGGCCGCTACCTGCCCGGCATTCCGGTAATCACTCTTTTTCGAGATGCTCGCTGATGACGACTCTGGCCAGAGTCAGATCTTCCTCTTTCACCATCAGCCTCACCCTGCCCATCCCGTCGGCGGTGAAGGGTAGCACTCCCGATGCCATTTCAGATTTTACCAGGACCCTTATCCCCTCAGACTCAAGGATCCCGTAGAGGATCTTCGCCTCCATCTCGCCCTGCACGGCCATTAATTCGACCAGTTCGTTCCCGTTCTTTTTTTCTTCAGTCATTTTTACCCTCGCAGATTTGAAGCATGCATGATATTAGTCCTTATCCAGACGGAATTACAAGCAGAGAAAGGACTGCCTGGCGATGAACCTCGGAGCTCACATGTCGATAGCCGGCGGCATCCACCTTGCCCTTGAAAGAGGCAGGAGCATCGGATGTAATGCCGTACAGCTTTTCGTAAAGAGTTCCAACCAGTGGAAAGCACGTCCCCTGCCGGCGGAGGAGATCTCACTTTTCCATGAAAAGGCCAGGGAGTACAGGTCCGGTTTCATAATGGGGCATTCATCGTACCTGATCAATATCGCTTCGCCAGATGCAGAACTGCTCGAAAAATCCAGAAAAGCCCTCGCCATCGAGATAGAACGTTGCGAGACACTCTCCATCCCCTGGCTGGTCCTTCATCCGGGCAGCCACAGAGGCGCCGGAACGGAAGCGGGAATCAGGACCGTAGCTGAGAGTCTCGACCGCGTCTTCGAAATGACCGCCGGATACAAAACATCCATACTTCTCGAAACGACCTCCGGCTCGGGAAACATCCTGGGCAGCAGATTCGAAGAGCTGGCTGCCATCATCGGACTCTTGCAGTCTCCTGCCAGGATCGGGGTATGCCTCGACACCTGCCACATATTCGCGGCAGGATACGATATATCTACGAAAAAAGATTATAACGCTGTATTCAAGTCATTCGACTCCATCATCGGGCTGAACCACCTGAAGGCCTTTCACCTGAACGACTCAAAGACTCCCCTGGGAAGCGGAAAAGACAGGCACGCCAATATCGGTGAAGGTGAGATCGGCGTGGAGCCGTTCGGATTTCTCGTCAACGACCCACGATTCATTGATATCCCGATGGTCCTCGAGACACCGAAGGGACCCGACCTGGCTGAAGATGTAGAAACGCTGGCCCTGCTCCGGTCGCTCAGAAAAAAGAAAAAATCGTGACCGGCTGATCAGAACCCCACCAAGAACTCTATCCTGTGATCTACGAATACTATCACACGACCTGCGAATGCTATCAGATAATCAAACAGGTTGCGTGTGGGGATACTGAGAGTGATGACCCGGAAGTATCTTGATATTGCTTCCCTCTCACATTATAATGCTTTCTCTGAAATGATAGTTCCTTTTCGGAATATTCCGGCCAGCAGTGCCGGCCTTTAACGGAAGCGATTTGTGACAGCAATTCAAACAGCTATACGCAACAACGATCAGGAGGAAGAATGTACGACGTAGCCATAATAGGATCGGGGCCCGCGGGGCTTACCGCCGCCATATACGCGACCAGATCCGACATGAAAACGGTTGTCATCGAGGGACTTACCCCCGGGGGACAGCTTATGATCACATCGGAAGTGGAGAATTTTCCCGGATTTCCAGAGGGAATCGAAGGCCCGGAACTGATGGGCAGGATGCGCAAACAGGCCACAAAGTTCGGCGTGGAGTATCTCCCGGGAGACCTTTCAGATATCGACGCATCGGGTCCTCCTTTCAAGCTTACCGCCGGGAAAAACACTGTCGAAGCGAAGAGCGTCATCATCGCCACCGGTTCTTCTGCCAGATGGCTCGGAATGGAATCGGAGACAAAGCTCCGGGGCAAGGGCGTATCAGCCTGCGCCACCTGTGACGGATTCTTTTTCACCGGCAAGGAGATCGCCGTAGTCGGCGGAGGCGATTCAGCCCTCGAGGAAGCGACCTTCCTCACAAAGTTCGCCAGCAAGGTCAGCCTGATACATCGGCGCGACGAATTGAGGGGAACAGCCGCGATGCAGAAAAAGGCGAAGGAGAACAAAAAAGTGGCAATAGTATGGAATTCTGTGATCGACGAGATACTTGGCGTCGAAGAAGACAGGCTCACCGGACTGCGCCTGAAAAACGTAAAGACTGATGAACTCTCCGTACTCCCCGTGGAGGGGCTCTTTATAGCGATAGGCCATACCCCCGCGACAAAGGTATTCGAGGGAAAAATCGATCTCGACAAAAAAGGTTATATTGTCGTAACAGACAATACGAGGACTTCAGTCCCTGGCATATTCATGGCAGGCGACGTCGGCGATCCACGGTACAAGCAGGCGATCTCCGCCGCTGGCCTGGGCTGTATGGCCGCGATCGACGCGCTGCGCTTCATAGATGAAGAATAAGGGAGACTGGCAATGGATATGAACGATTTCGAGGGCAAAAAGGTATTGATCACAGGCGGCTCAAGGGGAATCGGCAGGGCGATCTCGCTCATGGCAGCCTCCAGAGGAGCCAATATAGCGCTTAATTTCGTAAAAGACGAACAGGCTGCGGCGGAGACCGCGGCCGAGATCGAAAAACTCGGGCGCAAATGTCTCGTCATCAAAGCCGACGTTTCGGAACCGAAAGAGATAAAGACACTTTTTGCGGCCGTTAAAGAGGGTTTTGGGAATATCGACATGCTCGTCTCAAACGCCGTATCGGGTGTCATCGGGCCGGCGGAAAGGATCGGAAGGTTCGGCTGGGACAGGGCGATCAACACCAACAGCCGTTCGTTCATGCTTCTCGTCCAGCAGGCAGTGAGAATATTCCCCGAAACGGGCGGAAAGGTCGTAGCGATATCGTCGATCGGCAGCAACCACTGCCTCCCCGGATACGCGGCCATAGGCGCCAGCAAGGCGGCCCTGGAGACCCTTGTAAGATATTTCGCGAAGGAGCTGGCACCGAAGAATATCAACGTCAACGCGGTCTCCGGCGGGCCGGTCGAGACATCGGCACTTGACTATTTCCCGGACAAGGACCAGATTATTGAGGAATGGCAGGAAAGGACTCCACAGAAAAGGATCGCCAGGCCGGAAGAGATAGCCTCGGTAGTCGGATTCCTGCTTTCGGAGGAAGCCTCCTGGATACAGGGACAGACGATCATCGCCGATGGGGGATTGACGCTATAAATGAGGATTGACTCTGGAATTGTTAATAGTCGATCAAATAAATAGTAGATGAAAGGATATAAAATGGAAAAAGATAGAAACCTCACCACTCTGGAAGTACTGAGCATCGGCATAAAATCCGAGATCGACGCCGTCAGGCTCTACACCAGGATGAAAGAGATGGTCGGTACCGACGATCTTAAAGAAAAGATGGATTTCCTCATCGCGCAGGAAGAGAAACACGAGAGTATCCTGAAAGAAGTATACACTAAAAAATTCCCCGAAGTGGAGCTGGCCCTTCCACCGGGTTCGATCGTCCCGATGATCGATGAAGTACTGGGCAGGGAATCCTCGCTGAAAGAACTTTTTCAGGTAGGGATGAAAGCCGAAAAACTCGCCGAGAAATTCTATACCGACCTGGCCGACAAGACATCCGATTCGAACGCAAAATCGATCCTCCTGTATATGGCCAGCATGGAACAGAGCCACTATGCCATCCTGCAGGCTGAATTTGGACAGATGGAGATGCTCGACACCGAAGATGCTTCCAGGTTCCTCGACAGCGAGGGCCTGATGTTCATGGGCCCATGAGCCTGCCAGGAATACATATCTGAATAATCGATTTCAAAGGCCCCTTATGGGGCCTTTTTTATTTCGTCTTCTGTTATCTCGTATAAAAATCGATCATCCGTTCGATGGCAGCTGTGCAGGCAGGACAGAATCCGTCGAGATTCTTCGACTTCATGATACAGTCATGCGCCGACCTGTACAGCCCCTCAGCCGAATAACCGGCACCCTCGAAACAACCCACATGATCGTAGTAGGTAGAGTCGGCAGGTGTGGGGATCGGAGTCCCCGGCGCGACCAGCTGTCCCCATTTCAGGGCGTCCGGATCCAGCAGCGCCGTAATATTAGGCTCCCAGGGTTCCACCCCCCGGGGATACATATCGTTATACGCCACCTGCGACAAAAAGTATTCGTCCGCAAGGCCGGCAAAGTGATGTCCCAATTCATGCACGAAGATGTATCCGTCGAATTCGTTATCCGAAATACCGGTAGCATACAGGCGAAAGATACCTCCGCCTCCATACTTTTCCTCATTTGCCAGGATCATCACACAGTCATATGGGACCTTGGCCGCTATGTCCCTGACCGTCTTGTTCGAAAGCGAAAGCATGTAGCGGTCGAGTTCGAGACTGTTGAACGACAACCCGGCAATATTGTTCCTGTAGACTTCCTCCCTGGGATCATCCACCCCCGACTCGCCCGATATCGATTTTATCAGTCTTACGTTAAAATCACTCTTCCTGCTGGCGTATGGTTCCACGCTGAAAAGAATTTTGACGAACCTGTCGACATCGTCCTCGAGTTTGTGAAGTTCACTCTTTTTATAACCATCACCAATGATCACCAGATCGACCTTGCTGGACGGAGGTCCGTTCTCCATGATCTTCTTCACCTTGAATCCCGCGTGCCTGTTCTCCGTAGTGATATGATAATCATCGGGATCCACGATAAAATCGTATACCGTTCTGAAGATATTCATCCTGTCCCTGCTCTCGATCCTCACCTGGACAGTATTCTTCGGAAAGGGAAAGATCAGTGACTCGTGAAATGTCGCAGCGTCTCCGGCCAGTGCTTCATCTGTCGTGGCCCACTCGCCAAAGATAGAACAATAGCCCATCGAATAGATAAGTCGATTCGTCTCCAGGTCGTAGATCCTGAAAATATGCCCGCCGAGGTTCATGTCGTCGATCAGGTGCCTGGGATTTCCGGCCCAGTAAGGCTCCCTGATGATCTCGTCTATGGCATATACTTCGGCATCGGACACACCGGTATGATAGAGGTCGACACGCATCGCACCCCTGGTAAACCAGGAATCAAAATCGGGCTGAGCCTGTGCCCGGGCCGACGCCGGCAGAAAAGCTGCCGTCCCGGCAAAGAATGCAAGTGCGACGAGGAATATGGCTGTCGATAAAAAGAAGCGGCGCAAGAACATGGAAGGTCCTTTCTCTATAGTGGCTGTTATCTTGACCGGGTCACGCCAGACTTCCGGCATAGACCCTCAACGGAACATTTTGAACAATGCGGAGACGTTGGAGTACAGATCGCCTTGCCGTACATCACCAGCAGGTCGTTGATCTCGATCCAGTGCTTCCGGGGCAGCACTCTCCTCAGAGCAAACTCGGTCTCGGTCGGATTCTTCGTTCTGATGACGCCCAGCCGGTTGGTCACTTTGTGTACATGTGTATCGACACAGATGCCCGGTATCCCGAATCCAAGGGTGAGGACCAGGTTGGCTGTCTTTCTTCCAACACCGGGAAGACGCACAAGTTCATCGATCGAATCGGGCACTTCCCCCCCGAACTCATCGCCCAGCATTTTGCAGAGACCCGTGATCGATCTGGCCTTTACCTTGTAGAACCCCGCGGGATAGATCGCTTTTTCTATTCGGGCAGGCCCCAGCCGTGCCATTTCTACGGGAGTACCAGCCAGGTCGAACAACCTCGCGCTGGCCTGGCCGGTGACCTCGTCTTTCGTCCTGGCACTGATCACCGTGGAGACCAGCACCCGGAATGGTGATCGGGTATTCCGGGCGATTATTGTAACAGAAGGATCCTTTTCCCCTTCCATAGCTTTTCTCACGGGGGAAACGATCTTTTTAAGGACAGACGTAGCCTCTTTCTCTCCGAAAGGGAACCACTCTTCTTTGATTTTCAAGTCGCTCATGAGATTCACTCTTTTCTCCATGTGTTGCAGAGATTGAAGTTACCACGCCTGATGTCTCATTTTCAACTCATTTTCCTTGACAATTATCATCAGCCTTTTCTATTCTACATCGTCACGTGCTGCAGTACCCAGACCGGCATATGACGGCCCGGGTGACATTTCAGGCATGAATATCCGGTACAGGTTAATATAGTAAAGTCGAACCGACATCGAATATCAACATATCAGGCAAAGACCTGAGAGGAGGAAAGGAATGGAATGGACCTTCACCGAAGAGCAGCAGATGCTCAAGGATATGGTCAAAAAATTCGTCGACAACGAACTCAGGCCGGTTGCTGCCAAAATTGACGAAGAGAAAAAAATCCCAAAAGAACTCATAGCCCAGATGGCTGAACTGGGATTTCTCGGTATTGCCTTTCCGCCCGAATACGGCGGAGCCGGTATGGGAGAGACGGGCTATTGCATCATGCAGACTGAGATAGGCCGTGCCTGCGCCTCTACGGCGACATTCATAGGAGCGCATCAGAGTATCGGCTCATCCGGCATCTACATGTTTGGTACCGAGGAGCAGAAACAGAAATACCTCGTTCCTCTCGCCGAGGGGAAAAAAATCGGTGCCTACGCGCTTACCGAGACCAGCGCGGGTTCTGACGCCTACAAACCACAGACTACGGCCGAGGACAAGGGCGACCACTACCTCGTCAACGGCGGAAAGATATTTATCACGAACGGCAGTTTCGCGGACATTTTCACGACCTTCGTAAAGATGGTCGGTGGTCCGAACGACGGCAAGATGTCTGTCCTGATCGTCGAGAAGGACTACGAGGGGTTCAAGGTCGGAAAGATAGAAGAAAAGATGGGGATACGCGGTTCGGAGACCTCCGAACTCATATTCGAGGACATGAAGGTCCCCAAGGAGAACCTCCTCGGACGCGAGGGACGCGGCCTGCTCGTAGGGATGAAGGTCCTCAACACGGGAAGACTCGGCCTCGGCGCCGCTGCTCTCGGAGCCGCGCAAGAGAGCCTCAAGCTCAGCACGGCCTACGCGAAGGAAAGGGTCCAGTTCGGCAAGAAACTCTCGCAGCATCAGGGTATTCAATGGATGCTCGCCAATATGTCCATGGAGATATTCAACATGGAGTCGATCCTGTACAGGACGGCATGGATGTACGATCAGGGTCAGAACGTGACGAGGGAATCCTCCATAGTGAAGCTCTATTGCTCCGAAGCCCTCGACCGCATCGTCGACGACGCGCTGCAGATTTTCGGTGGCTACGGATTCACCTGTGAGTTCCCCATCGAGAGGATGTACAGGGATTCGAGGATCAACCGGATCTTCGAGGGTACCAGCGAGATCCAGAAGATGATCATCGCCCGCGACGTCCTTCACGCGAGGGACCTGTAGGCCGGCATCGACTGTTTCGTTAATTGACAGGTTGTTTATTCGACCCTGTTGATTCTGTTAATCGACCCTGTTAGTTTTGTTTCCCAACCCCGTCGGCCATAACGATCGACGGGGTTTTTATTGTCCTTTTTGATTCCGCGATGAAGTGATCCCGCGATGAGGGTTCACTCCCCGGCAATAAACCTCGGCACCCTGTATTGGACCGCCTCTTTCAAATGCTCACCCGCGATCTCATCCGTCCCCGCCAGGTCCGCTATGGTCCTCGCCACAAGAATGATATTCTTCCGGGTCCTTGCGCTGAAAGAAAGAGCTTTCTGAGCTTTATTCAGGAGATCTGCTGCTTCTCCTCCCACGGGACACAGCCTCAGAGCCTGGGGCAGGGTCAGATCCGCGTTTCTGCGAATATACTTCTCCCCGGCATACCGTTTCCTCTGTATCGCCATTGCATTGATCACGCTTCGGCGCATCGACCTGGAATCCAGACCGGCATTTCCCTCTCCGGCCGCAAGTACTGCCGCCCCGACTCCCATCACAGGCAGAAAGATCGCCACCCTGTCCATGAGCGGTCCCGATATGCGGGAGAGATATCTCTTCACCTGGAGCGGCGTACAGATACAGACTCTGTCCCGGCTGCCGCTGTATCCGCAGGGACAGGGATTCATTGCGGCAAGAAGCTGAAATCTCGCCGGATATTTCAGGCTGATATTCGCGCGGGAAATCACGATCCTTCCCTCTTCCAGGGGCTGCCTTAGAGTCTCAAGGACATTTCTCCGGAATTCCGTCAACTCGTCGAGGAACAGCACGCCATTATGCGCGAAAGTGATCTCACCGGGAGCCGCTCCTCTGCCCCCACCTATCAACCCCGCGTCGCTTGCGGAATGATGGGGCGCCCGGAACGGCCGACTGAACACGACTCCGTCCTCCTCCAGCCTGCCGGAGACACTCGATATCTTGGCGCATTCGAGCGCCTCTTCTTCGTCCAGTGGAGAGAGGATCGTCGGAAACCTTCTGGCGAGCATCGTCTTCCCGGAGCCGGGTGGCCCTGTCATGAGCACGTGATGTCCTCCAGCGGCGGCTATCTGGAGTCCTCTTTTTGCCTGAAAATGACCCAGGATCTGGACAAAATCGAGTCCGTCATCCCGCGACGGACTTTCATCCCGATCGATCTCCACCACATCCCTCACCCTGTCTCCTGATAACAACTTGATCACGTCACCCAGATCCCGGCAGGGCGCTATCTCGATCCTTTTCAGAAATGATGCTTCAGAACCGTTACCTTCCGGAACAACCAGACAATCGTGCCCGGCATCCCTTGCATGGCAGGCTATCGGCAGCACTCCCCTCACCGGATTGAGTTGTCCGTCCAGAGTAAGCTCTCCGAGAAAAAGAATCTTTTTTTCAGTGACTGACTCTATCTGTCCGCTTGCGATCAGGATCCCCACGGCCAGCGGCAGATCGAATGCCGCACCTTCCTTGCGTAGATCTGCGGGCGCCAGATTTACCGTGATCTTTTTCTGGGGAACCTTGAATCCGCAGTTCCTGAGGGCAGCCGACACCCTCTCCCTGCTCTCCCGGACGGACGCGTTTGGAAGTCCTACTATAGTGAACGAGGGCAGACCCCGAGCAAGGTCTATCTCCACATCCACACCATACCCATCGATACCGGCGACAGCGCCGGACTTTATCGTCGCGATCATCACTACCTCCCATCTTCCCCCCACGATCGCTTCCTCGAATGTACAACCGCTGAGACCTCCCGATCCTGATGCAGACCGGAGAAGATTATCGTCACGAAAAGAAAGATTGTCAATAAAGAAAGCGGGGAGAATCTCTCCCCGCTCTTACTTCTGTTACCAAATATTACTATTACCTGATATTACTACTTCTTTTTGGCCCTGGCCTTCTTCTTCGGTTTGGCCTTGACCTTCTTCTTGGCTTTAGCCTTGACCTTTTTCTTGGCCTTGGCCTTGACCTTCTTCTTCGGTTTGGCCTTGACCTTTTTCTTGGCC
>JAGLYV010000009.1 GCA_023131975.1 Candidatus Krumholzibacteriia bacterium
GACGCTGGCCGCCGAGACGAAGAGTTGGGGGATGGAGATCGTCAGGACCGAGTTGAAGGAGATCGATCCTCCCGAGGACGTCCAGGCGACGATGAACAAGGTAGTGAAGGCCGAGAACGAGAAGATAGCTGCCCTCGATTTTGCCAACGCGAAAGAACGTGAGGCGGATGGTACGAAGAGGGCTGAAATCAAGAGAGCAGAGGGGATCAAGCAGGGTAAGATCCTTCAGGCCGAGGGAGAGGCAGAGGCGATCCGGCTCGTCAACGAGGCCGCCAACAAGTATTTCATCGGCAACGCGCAGCTTCTCAGGAAACTGAAGGCCGTGGAAATATCACTCCGTGATAACGCCAAAGTCGTTCTCCCGGCGGATTCCGAGCTTATCAATGTTATCGGTGATCTTTCGGGGGTCGTTCCTGTCGGCAGGCGTGAGAGAAGTTCGAAGGACAGTAATAACGAGTAGTGACTCGATTTGCTCAATACAGCCGGGCTCGTTTTGACGTGTCCGGCTTTTTCTTTTAGTCAGTATTGTATTGGATGAAGTCTGTTTCGATCCTTCCCCCGTAATCGGCGAAAGATATCCTTGCTTCACCCCTGGAGTACAGCCGACTGTATGTCAGTATCGAATCCTCGCTGCCTTCCGTGATGAGGTCGGATCTGATCGAACCGGGCGTGATATCGAGTCTCCAGCCCGAAAAAACCGGTCGGTCGTATATCTCCGTGTAGAGACATCCTGCCAGGAGGCTTGATACGAGGCAGAAGTAGTTGTTGTACTCGACCGCGTCGTTAGTCAGGATACTCCAGGTCCTGCCGCATGCTTCGCTGAGGTAGCCTGCCTGTTGATTCTGAAGGAGTAACTGAAATCCCTCACGGTCTGTCAGCCCCCAGCGCATGTTAGGGAAGACTTCATAAAAGATCCCGTTCAAGACGCCCGCGAGTTCGGCGTTCTCCTGTGGGACACGGCCGTTTCCTATCTGGATGAAATCGGATCCCATCCGTTCACTGATCTCGGCGGCATAATCGATCTGCCATCTGAGAAAGTTTTCACGCTCGATCGCGTCATCTGCCACCAGGATACCGTTACCGTCCAGGTCTATGTCCCCGGTTATGACATCTTCAAAGCCATACGCGATGTAGGGGCGGTACATGAAATAGTCGTGCATTATTCCGTCGAGACAGATCGGCATATCAGCCTGATAAGTCTCTATGAGATCGACCAGGTCTTCGATGAAGTCGTAGTCGAGTTCACCGTCTGTGAAAGGATTCAGAAATATAGATCCGGGCCACATCGAAAGGGTGTCGCCAGTTGTGGTCCAGGCCCAGTGAGAGCGCGCGATCAGATGGAGATCCATTTCAAAAGGCGTGTTCTGAAGTACGGTAGCTGTGTCGGCAAATAATTCTGTTATCGAAAGCATGCCCAGGTATCCGATGATCTTCAGATCAGGATTGAGGGTCTTTAAGTCTCTTATGATCTCTTCGCCCGCTTCGGAGAGGCATATGGAAATCGGGAATATCGCGAGTCTCGAATCGGCAGCTTCCGTTATCGTCTCTTCGTCCCAGGTCAGGAATGATTTCCAGTGGACGATGCCGCGGTCGATTATCTGCTCCTGATCGGTCGCCGTCACTTTGTCTCCGGGAGAAGAGACCGGATCAGAACATGAGAACAGGAAGATACAGGCGATAATCAGAAATGCCCCTCTGTGCATAATGCGATACCTCCGGTTCGGAAGGGTTCAAAACGGTAATGACCGTTTCAGCTTCAGGGCAGTACCCTCCCTTATAGGGAACTTCTGGAAATGGTCCGGATGCCGGGTCAACGCCCCGCAGTCCGACCTTCCTCGCTGCTAAGATAATGCAATGAGCATGCCTGCCGAAAGTGTTGTTTTGGCTGTCTTGACAGTCACCTGGATTTCCACTAGACTGGTCGCTCCAATTATGATCATCCGGGTGTCTCAAAGGAGGTTGTTCCTGTGGAAAGCCGTGTCTCCCGTTTATCCGTCCTCACCATATATATTGTCACATTCATTTTCCTGATGGCAGCATCTGTCTCAGGAGCTGATGAAGCTGGCAGGCCACCAGGAGAGGCCTCATCCCCTGACGTCTTTTTTCGGGTCGAAGCTGCCGGGTCTTCAGAGACCAACGGGGGGGCTGATTGGGTCGTTGTCTACGATTACGCCAGGAACTTCGTCAAGCCGACGGGGGTCACATATGTCGAGAGTCATATCATCCACAAGATCCTGACGACAGCGGGATGCAGGGACAGGTCCGTGCTGGGCTGGAGTTATGATCCACAGAGCAGCCATGTAGAGATCAAAGAGGTGAATGTCATAAGGGAAGGAAAGAAGATCCCTGTTGATATTTCAATGGTCCATGATCTGCCGGCTCCCCAGAGGATGATCTACTGGAACGATCGCGTAAAGACTCTTCAACTACCCGAACTCATGGTAGGCGATGGAATCGAGATTATGGCCTCCCGTAAGGGTTTCACCTATGCCCTTCTTGGAGGCGGTCTTCACGAAGGCGAGACCGCCGCGCAGGATGACGAACAATACATTCCACCGATGCCGGGCGAATATTTCGACATCGTCTATTTTGACGAAGAGGTGCCTGTTATCGAGAAGATATACATTCTCAGCCTTCCGTCCGACAAAAGGCTGCATTCCCGGGTCTACAACGGGCCCCTGTACTCTGCCACGACATATGACGAAGAGAGGACGGAGTATCAATGGTGGGGACTGGATATTCCGCCCCGGATTCATGAAGCAAGCCAGCCGGCCAGCAGTGATTTTGTTACCAAGGTCGTAATGGCGACGGCGGAGAGCTGGGAGGCGAAAAGCAGATGGTTTTTCGATGTGAATAAAAACCAGTTTGAGGTCACTGACGATATCAGGGAAAAAGTGGAAGAGATCCTGAAGGATGCCGGAGTGGAAAAAGCATCGGAAGAGAGGAGGGCAGAGGTCCTTCTTCACTGGGTCGCGCAGAACATACGGTACAGCGGGCAGACGATGGGAGAGGGGGAAGGGTTTACTCTGCATCCCGCATCCATGATCTTTGAGCAGAGAAGCGGAGTATGCAAGGATATCGCCGGGATGCTGGTCGCGATGATGAGAGCTGCCGGGATGAACAGTTTTGCCGCGATGACGATGGCCGGTAGCAGGATAGAAGATCTGCCTGCCGACCAGTTCAATCACTGTGTCTGCGCTCTGATGAAAGATGACGGCAGTATCGAGATGTACGATCCGACCTGGGTGCCGAACAACAACAATATCTGGTCTTTGCTGGAGGCGGAACAGCACTACCTTGTCGGTACTCCGGAGGGGGAGGATCTCAGTCGTATAAAATACAGCCCCCCTGAGGAATCTCCTCTCAGGATAGTCCATGACGCGGAGCTCGGATCGGACGGTACTCTGAAGGGAAGGGTCAGATTTTCCGGTTCCGGAGCCATGGACAGCCGGCTTCGCGGGCTGGTCAACAGCCGGAAAAAAGATATGACACTTATGTTCGCCGGTCTCCTGGCTCCGGTCAGCGAGAGGGTGGAGATTGAGGGTTACGATTTTCCGGAAATAGACGATTTCAGCCAGGACATGTGGATCGAACTGAGTTACCGGATCCCGAAGTTTTCATTCGATATCGATGATGGTTTTGAATTTCGGAGTCCGATGATGCAGGTCGTCCTGAGCAACGGCAGGTTGTTCCGGGCAGCTTCAGCAGGTTATGGAGCGGAAAGAAAGACAGATATCTTTTTATATTACACCCAGCTTGTCGATTGCATTGAGAAGATAAAGGTCCCGAAAGGATACAAGCTGGTCGACCCTCCTGCTTCGGCCATAGTCGATGAGACCTATGCCTCCTTCAGTGGGACCAGCAGTATGAAGAAACGGGTGGTGATCATCAACCATCGCGCGGAGATAAGGAGACGCCAGATTCCCCCGGATGGATTTGCCGGATTCAAAAAGGCTATTGACGAAGCGCGGGAGTGGAGTCAGGTCTCTTTCAGGGTAGAGAAGGGAGGAAAGTGATGATAAGAATCAGATGTAGATATGCAGTCTCGATTGTGATCATGATCCTGTCTCTCTATTCCAGTATATTACCGGCCGCATCGATGGGGTCGTCAGAAGGTCATGACCTTGACGCGTTGCTGGCCAGGGCAGGGGAAACCTGTGATCTTTCTCAAGAGGATGCCGTTATCCTTCTGGCGAGCCAGAGGGTGAGTATCGGTGATGATGGAACGATGAAGACCAGGGTACACTACGTCGTCTGGATCGGAACGGGAACCGCTATCCATCAGTATGCGGATCTCAGGATCCCCTGGAATTCAGCCGTTTCCCGTCTCGATGTGATCCGATTGAGGACCTGGCGTGAAGGGATGTGGCACCCCTCGGAATCGGAAGTCAGTGAGACGGCCGTTGTGGAAACGCTCCCATTTGCGGTGGCGAGAGCCGATGACTACACGGCAATGCGCGAAACGATGCTTTTGCACGACGGGATCGAACTTCCCTGTGTGATAGAGACCGTATACGAGATCACGGAGCCGGAAGGCTCGCTCATCGGCGCCGATGGGATCTGGATATTCCAGCAGGACGATCGGGCGGTGATGGTTGAATTTATAATGGAGACTCCGGCCGGGCATATGCCCCGGTTTGTAACAGGAAAGGGTGCCCCGGTCCCCGTGAAAAGCGTTCTTTCAGACGGGCGTGTGAGATATGTCAGTAGTGTAGAATATGTTCCCCGCCTTGGAGTTCCTCATATCGACCAGCCTGAATGGCATGCTCCTTTTCTCTACTGGTCGACCTGGAAGGACTGGCAGTCTCTGGCAGACAGGACCGCAGCCACCTTCGAGGATTTCCTCGATCTGGGTGATGAAATAAGAGAAAGACTGAACGAGGGCCTTGCCGATGAATTGGAAGATGTTTCAAAAGTCGCAAGGATAGCGTCGATGATAGATGAAAGAGTCCGTCTGGTAAGGTGCGATCCCCGATTAATGTTAACCGAGCCTCGCCAGGCATCACGGACGTGGGAGACCGGGTACGGACATGTGGCAGACAGGGCCGTTCTGGCGATCGCCCTCTTTCGCGCGGCCGGGATGAAAGCACAACCGGTATATATTTCAACTGTTTTTAATACGTACTTGTGGCAATTGCCGGGACTTTCGATCTTCGACCGACGATTGATACATGTACAGTCAGGGACTGACGGCGGTTGTCTTGACGCCTGGTATAGTCCACGCACAGGAGAACTGATAAGAAACAGGTATTCGACTGGGATCAGGATGTCCTGGCTGCCCTGTTCGGAGTACGTTCTTCCGACTCGGACAGAGTACAGCAAAGATATTTCAGATAACAGCTTCGACTTGACCCTGTCTATTGAGCATGATGAAAATGCCGGATGGAAAGGGAAAGGGTATCTCAGCGCGAAAAAGCTGCTCTGTCCGATCGACAGGATGTCGGGGCTTCATGACGAAGCCGCCTCCTGGCTTCAGAAACTTGCGGGGTCGGTCATCGGTGAGGTGAAAGTCACATCGTACAATCCATATATCTTTAACGCGCAGGCAATATCTACAGGTTTTGACTTTGACGCGGAAAATATCCCGGAAGACACATTCGGCAGGGTCAGGATCTATTCAGGCGTCCCATCCGGCGGGATCCTCGATATGCTTCCAGGCGATCTTCGCCTGTACCATGAGCATCGGGATTCTCCTGTCGTGCTTCAGGACAGGATGTCCCAGAGAATATTACTGAGGATCAGGAAAAACAGCATGAAGCTGGTTCATGCTCCCGAGCCGGTATCGATAGAGAACGCCGCCGGCATTTTCCGGCTCGAAGTCAGAAGCGAGGGTGAGTGGCTGGTCATCGAAAGAGAGCTGGAGATAAAAACACCGGGCGTACAGCCTGAGGAATGGCCCATGCTCAGAGCGCTTCTGCTCGAAGAGAAGGACGCGTCCTCTCGAGCGATCCTGTTGAAAAAGAAGTAGCCAGGCCATTAGACATGAATATTTTTTGTAGTATCGTTGTACAGGTTATGACAACTCATATTGATCAGTAAAGGAGGCCCAGGATGAATACGATGATTTTGAAGCCGGGTAGGGGATATCTTCGAAAAACGTGGTTGATATATACTATCATCGCTTTCGCGATCGCCGGATTCGGGTTGGCCCTGGGTCTGCTTATCGGTATCGATGAGGGGCCCCAGGTCGCGATGAACGTGTTTTCAGGGTTTTTGGCCGCGGCGCTTCTCTTCTGGATACCGTCGATGGCGTTGTCAGTACCCTATTACAAGAGTCTCAGCTACGAGATTCAGGACGATGAGGTCATCGTTCGGGTGGGTATAGTGACCAAGTCGGTAAAGCATGTCCCATACAGGACCGTTACGAATATCACGGTAAACAGGGGGCTTTTCGACAGATTCCTTTTCAATCTCGGTACACTGAATATCCAGACCGCCGGCATGAGCGGTTCGACAGGGGCCGAGGAAAGCCTCGTCGGACTGACCGATGTACAGGGTGTCTACGATATCGTCGTCGAAAAGCTTCACCGGTTCAGAGGAGGCATGTCACCGACAACGGCTGACGATGAATCCGGACATACAGTCATGCCGGGCAACCTGCTCGGCGAGATCCTGGATGAATTAAGGGAGATCAGAAAGAATACCGATAACCGGTCCTGATGGTTATGCTTTGGTGATCCAGTCTATTATTGTGCTGACGACTTCGTCTTTTTCCGGCTCGTTGTGAAGTTCGTGAAAAAGGCCTTTCCATATTCTTAAGGTGCAGTTTTCTCCCGTCCGTTCGGCGAACTCTCTGGACGCGCTATGTGAAGTTATTCTGTCGGCATCTCCGTGCATGAGCAGGAGGGGGAGTTTCAGGTTGCCGGCATTTTCAATCGCCCACCTTCCGGCATCGGTTACTTCAAGGAAACGGGGAGTCACTTTGGCGTGAACGAGTTTGTCCGCGTCATACGCCGCGACAATCGCCGGATCACGAGAGAGGCCGGCAGAACTGATCCCGCTTTTCATAGGTAGAGAGGGCCAGATCCTCATCATCAGGCGTGCGATAGTTCGTTTCCATCGTGGAGGCTCGTTTACGAGACGTAGAAGTGGTGAAGTGATTATGACTCCGGCAGCAGGGGTTGAGTGGCGAAGAGTATAATTCAGGGCGAGGTTTCCTCCCATGCTGTGACCGTAGAGGAATAGAGGGATGCCGGGATGCCTGTTTGATATCACAGATATCATCGTAGAGATATCATTCATAAACTCCATGTAGCGGGGGAAATCGCCGCGTCTGCCGCCAGAACTGCCATGCCCGCGTAGATCGGGTACGTACAGTTCTATCGAATGTCGATTGAGAGTATTCGCGAGGCGATCGTATCTCCCCCCATGCTCACCATGCCCGTGGATCAACAGGACGACTCCGGTTGCCTGTTTCTGCGGCTTCCAGTGGTGAACGAGGAGACTGAGCCCGTCAGAAGTATCGATGTTGAAAGTTGAATCCAGAAGTCTCTCCATGGTCGGGGGAAAAGACATTTTCATAATCATATCATTCCCGGGATCTCCCCGAGGATGTTTCTGAACATGGAAAGGATAGCACAATATTCCGGGCTGTCCAGCTTTTTGGATTCTGATAATAAAGGCCCCATGGAACCTTGTCGGCTCCACAGGGCCTTCCGCGGACGGCCGGAATACCGGCAGTGCATCTGAAGTCTAGATCTGGAACAGGTACTGGAATTTCAGGAAAAACTGCCTGTCTCTGAGGTACCAGCCCTGGATACCGCGCTCATCCATTGCCATGTCCTGGTATGTATGGGTCGAGCCAAGATAGAACGCGGAGAACGCATTTACCCGGTAAGTCAGCATCGGGTCGATGTCGAACGCGTCCCAGCGGTCGTTATACTGGGCTATCACTCTGGCTGAGAATCTGCGTGAGAACTGGTAGGCTACGCGGGACCGGAATACCGATTGTGAGAAAAGGCGCTCATCTGTATCAAGATCGTTGCTTTCAACGTAGCTGAACTGTCCGAAGAAATATAGCCTGTCGAGGGGACGGATCTCAGCCCAGAGGCCGTATGTCAATTCTTTGCCCATTACCAGCTCATAACGGGCAATGCGGTGACCGTAATCGATGCTTCCGCCAAAGTGAAGGGCGCCTGATGGGGTCGTGTTGAAATGTGTGTGAGCCAGCCAGATGTCGTTGAACTGCTGACCCTGGTATAGCTCGTTGCTTGCCAGGAATATGCTGCTAATATTTGTCTGGGCCGCTCTGAACCTGAGTTCCCAGCTGGTGTAAACCCATTCATCCTTCTTGACATTGTCGAAATTCCAGACCCTTGCCAGCCTGACATTGGCACTTGTATGTTCAAGGATGCTGCTGTCTTCGAATCGTTTTACACCGCCAAACCAGAGCTGCGCTCTTCTGCGGTTGTTGGAGGGCTCGAACCCGTTGTCGGCCCGGAAAGTCGGACTCATCTCCATGTAGTCGGCGCCTATATTATAGTTCTCGGGGGAATGTGCCAGGTTGACCAGCCATGCGTGTCCCCAGAATGTCTCTCCATCGAGGCCTTTAGTGTACTTGTCGTCGGCGAACAGTTCCGCGTTGAAATCATCGTCGCTGACAAGTGAGAGCTCGTTCACTTCCTCCGTGTATGAGGCCAGGCCCTGGAAGAGGAGGCGACTGCTCGTGGAGAGCCGGATCCTTCCGTCTATCCCCACCACAGAACCCGATCCACCGTTATCGAATCGTCTGTCGGTCCCTATGAGGCCGATATGGGCCTGCTGGCCGAAGTCGTGTTTTGCTCTGACGATATTCGAATAACTCTCCCCGTTCAGTACGTTCCTGCTGCCCTCCTCGAAAGGCATCATGATGATGGAATGTTCGTCGTACGCGGACAACATGGCGACGCTGTTTGAACCCTTGCGCCATGTTACTTTTCCAGCGAGGAGCGGGTCATTGATCGAACGGGTGTAGACGGCGTTGAAGTATGTATTGAAAAGGTCGCTGCCCTCCTGGAAGAAGGGACGGCGTTCCCGGTAGTACAACGCGAAATTCGAATTGACATCGATCTGGGCAGCGTCTGATTCGATCTGGCTGAAATCGGGGTTTATCGTCGCTTCCACTGTCAGTTCGGACGAGATGTCGTATGAAAGACCGAGAGACATCTCACCGTCCCCTTTGTGGTTATCGAAATAGTTCTGGTCGTTCAGATTTCCGCTCTGGTAGGCGACAATGGAGGGGAGAAGTTCCAGTCCAGATCCGGGTTTTACACCCGAGATGCCCTTCACGGTCCCCCACTGGCAGGGCCAGCAATTCTCGTCACGGTCATACGCGGCCCAGGAATACTGGAAGCGGGATTCTCTCGACCTGTTTCGCCAGAAGTCCATCCGCCATTCCTGTTCATGGCGGTCGGGAAAGCGTATGCTTTCGAACGGAATGGCCATTTCGACGATCCATCCGAATTCGGTGATGCGTCCATCGGATTCGAAGATCATGTCGTAGGAGCCGTCTTCGCCGTTGGCCGAGGAGAAGAGCATGTCCCCCGGAATACCATAAGGATTGGCGGCTATTTCGTAGGCGAGGGTGGCGTCTCCATATGTATCGATGCAGAGGATCACGTAATCACCACCGAAGATCTGGTCCCTTTCACGGTAAGAGGCCCTGACTTCGTTTGGGTCGTCGTAGCATATCCACGCGACGTAGAGGTGTGTATCGTCGTATGTGATGAGTACTTCGGTGTCTACTTCAGGTTTTGTCTGGTCGCCGGGGTTGTGTTCGAAAAACTGGTCGATCTTTTCGGCCCCTTTCCAGCCTCTATCCTCGATATATCCGTCTATTTTGATGGGGCCGCTCGCTCGCCTGATCGTCAGTTCGGGATGGTAAACGGGTACATACTCTTTTTCGTCTTGTGCCATCGCTGCTGACGGTAAAAATGAAACAGCCGACAGTAAAATCGAAATTACTGCCAGCAGCGTAAAACATAGGAATCCATAAGGGGTTTCAAGCCTGCGCATTTATCTACTCCCGTAGTTATTATCCTAAGGATAGAATCCTTCCGAGACTCTAATCAGATAACCGGTACCTTTTATACGAATAATCCGTGGATCTGGTTCCAATTATCTGTGAAATTTTTCACATTTGTGTAACTGGTTGTGATATAAGCAGGATCTGGGTATCCTGAGTCCCTGTGGAGGCTGGGATCTGAAGATTTTTCGGAACTCTCAGGACAATTTCGAAGAATATTTTTCCAGGCTGAAGAATTCTTCGGGCTTGCGCCTGGGCGGTCGGACTTTTTCTGCTGCTATCTGGTTGTTGTTGAGTCCGGATGTATCTTCCGATTTCTTTCCCATGATCAGAAGTGTTATCAGGAGAAAATCGTTCGGAATTTTCAGGACATCTCTTGCCGCTTCGGGGTCGAAGCCGGCTATCGGGTGCGCGACAAGGTCAAGCTCCGTTGCCCTGAGGATCATCGCTGAGACCGCCATGCCGGTGTCGAAGAGATAATACTCTCTCTTGTTGATCACGCAGTCGTCTGTCTTCCTGCAGAACACGGCGACGATCATCGACGCCTTTTCGGCCCATTCATTTCCCTTGCTCAGTGTGGCGTGAAGCTGGTCGAGCATCTCCGGCGACCGTACGAATACGAAACGCCATGGCTGTTTGTTGAAACACGATCCGGCCAGGCGGGCTGTCCCGGCGAGTTCCGATATGGTCGAATCGTCGATCTCAATGGCTTCGAGGGCGCGGTAGGCTCTTCTCTTTTCTATGGCTTCCCGAACATCCATCAGATACCTCCAGTATTCAGCCAGGCGATCGAAGATCAAAAAGCACCTTCGGTGACGCCTTAAACAGCGGGCCGACAAATCAAACGATCACCGCTTCACCCATTTTACCGCATCGGCGACCAGAACTCCATGTGTACAATCGTCGCTCAACTCCACGCGGGTCTTTCCCTCATTATAATAGAATCTGCCGAGAAGGTTCCAGCCCAGTTCGGCCTCGTACATCACTGGGCGGCAGCTTGCTACCCCATCGCTGTGATATACGGAGAAATCGTAGGGCTGGTTGTAGTACTCGCGTGTGTGTTTTTCACTCATTCCGGTCATTCTGGTCATATAGGCATAGACATCGTACCACCCTTCGTTCTGGATATCGCAGTTCCACGCTACACGGTTCTTTCCCTGACCGGCCCCAATAAAACAGGCCGAACTGACATAGTCACCATAAAATCTTTTTTCCAGACAAGGCGTCCACCTGGCGGGAAAATTGTTGTTCCTCATATGCACGTATCCGTCGCGAGCCTCCACATCTTTGATCCATGGAAGTAGGGTTCGAAGTCTGTTTTGCTTTTTATTGAGAATCTCGAATCTGCTGTCCTCGTTATCGACTACGATAATATCGGTATCGGTGGCCTTGCGCGGTGGATCGATGAACCGTTCTCCCTCGAAAACGGTTTCCCAGCCGACAAGATCATCCTTTATGATATTCCTGGAATTAAGTCTCATGCGATTTGGCAGGTTTCTCGATATCAGAGTGTAAATCATAATTGAGGATCTCGGCTTACTATGAAAGATGATACCGAACTCCTTTGCCCGGCCCGCTTCCACGATAAAGGGTGAATAGATTTTCTCTTTCTTTGTTGAAGAGTCGATGACGAAGATGCCGTCAACCTTTTCAGGATTGAAAACCTTGAGTCGCAGATTATAGATGGTATGTTCGTCCAATAGCGACCGGGACAGTCTGATATCCGAAAAGATGAATCCCGGAAGATCGTCCTGGCTGTACCATGCATCTATGACAGGCTGGATATCGATTCCAAGGCTCTTATTCAGGGTGGCCACAAGTCGTGGCATTTCAATTACAGTGAACGGCTCCGATTCAAAAATGTCGGTGAGAATAGTTTTCAGGCTTTCACCGCCAGCCAGTGCTTCCAGCATTGTGAATAGAGAGACCCCCTTTGCAGTGACAGCCATGGCCATCGAATCGATACGGCTCGGGGAGTGGAGGAGGTCTTCGAGACTCTTTCCGTCGAGGTACCTGCTGGCCAGTTCTATGGGGCGGAGCCGACTACTATATACAGTATGGTATTTGGGGTCGAGGTAATGATTAAGCAGCGAGTTTTTATTTGACAGCGCTATATACGAGTCGAGGGCCTTACCCAGTACGGGGATATCCCCGGAGTTGACAAGGTTTCTCTGGTAGAAGAACGATCTCTCTTCGAATAGTATCCACAAGAGGGAGAGTGTCTGGCTCTGAATCTCCTTTTGCGATGGGGTCCTGTTGAGGTCCTGCCCTAGATACCACTTCGCGTTTCTGAATACTCGATCGAGATTCATGTAACCAGAGCTGTTGTCTGTAGGGACCATCAGTATCTCTGGCTGAAAGTCCGCGCCATAACCGGGCCAGAGGGGGTTCGAATGAGAGGAAAAGTCCGAGGGTATCTGGACCAGGGCGAACTTCCTGAATGGATAGGGCAGAAAGGAATCCGACTCGATCCTTTCTCGCATATCCCTGATTAGATCGGGAAGGGTATCAGCGACGGCATATATATACCTGTCGAATCTGTCGAGTTTCTTGAATGTATAGCTGTTGTACCCGGTAGAGTCGACCTGAACCGACCTGTGCCTGAACTCTCCAGCTATAAGAGAGATCCCGGTCAGAGGGTTGGATGGCGTGAATCGGTACTTTCCGTCCCCAGTCTTCGTGACTGTTCCCTGAGAAGCGGGGACAAGGCCTTCCCGCCCCGAGTACTCGACCGAGAAGGTCGAAAAATCGTTTTTGCAGAGTTCCGGCCGCTGATCGTCGTACCGGGCACCACTTGCCGGGTACCAGTGAACCTCGGGAGTCAGGAGCAGGAAATCATCCGAGATATAAGCGTATCTTTTTCCAGATACAGTCGGGTCGATACTTAACGTCCGTCTCTTGAGTTCCGACCTTTCGTCTTCTGTCGCGAAAAGATAGCAGGTTTCTTCATCGATCCGCCCGGAATAGAAGATATCGACCGTGTCGGCCGTTCCCGGTGCTAGTCCGTCACCGGCATCTACCCATAGATGATGAAGATTCCGGCTGTATTCCAGTGTGCCGTCAGTGCTGGTGACTTTAGTCACCTCCAGGCCGGAATTCAGGGTCAGAAGGTATCGGTCCATATCAACATCGTCATGATTTCTCACAGCAAGGGCTGCCCGGCATTCAATATGATCGCCTTCGTGCCGCACAAAGATGGAAGAATTCTCAATTTCGACTACAGGAAAAGCCGAGGCCTCATTATCGAGCGACCTCATTGTCTTTCGGATCCTTCGTCCCCGGTAGACCAGCGAGCCTGAATGGAAAGCGAGGGCTGCGCTTCCCGTGAACATCAGAGCAGCCATTACGATGCTCACCCGACTGAGCAGGCGTGACTGGACTTCTCGTTTGAAGATGGCTGTGGAGAGAAAAAAGAAGGATAGCCCGGCAAAAATAAAGAAGAATCGCTTTACTATCAGCATGGTGGTGTTGGAGAATCCTGTGATCGGATCGCTCATGAGGGGGGTATACCATCCGAAAATATCAAGGATGCTGCTGATCGGGCCACCGGCAAAGAGAAGACTCAAAACAATCATGGGGATGACTGCCAGAAAACCTGTTGCCCTGCCGCCGAAAATGGATGAGATGAGCGTAGTGATCCCCGATATGAAAATGAAAGCAGGCAGGGCGATCAAAAATGGATATACGATATATCCACTGATATCGGTCGTGGTGCCGGCACGAAGGATGTTCAGGATAAAGGTGGGGATCAGGGCCAGGAATGTCATCGTCATGAATATCACAATGATCCCGGCTGACTTTCCTGCCATATAGACAAGGTTCGATACGGGTTTGCTGTGAATCGGCCGGATCGTATCGAGGTATGTTTCCCGCCACATGCTTTGGGCTGCCATAATAACGACAATAGCTGAGAAGAAAATAGTGGTGATTATCACGTTTTCGCATGGCATCGAAGAAGGAATGAGATCTGTTCCCGGCCAGAAGGATACGAGTTTGTATATCTTAAGGGAGAATATTCCACCAGCGACGGATATATTTCTAATGTGCCAGTATATATTAATCGAATAGATCAGCCAGATGACGCCGAGAACGATACCCGCCGACACACGGAATACCCAGCTGCGTGCTGTCAGACGCATCTCGGTCAGGGCTATTGTGCAGAATGTGCTGCGTTTTCTCATCTTTACCTGTGTATTCAGGGAGCCCTCTTTCCTTCCTGTTGAATATAGACAGGTCTCAAACCCCAAGTCATCACTTATTTTTCAGGGCCGATGAGCGGAAGAACCAGTGACAGGTCCTGAAAGAGGTATATCGAGAATCTCCGTTCCCTGTTGTTGAAATAAGCGCCGTCGACATGTATATTTGCCTGAAGTAAGTCGGCGTATGGAGGCGCCTTGAACCGATGATCATCATTGAGAAAATATCTAAAAGCTATGGCAGCCAGGAACTGTTCAGGAACACCGGGTTCAGGTTGAACGCCAGGGAGCGCCTTGGCCTTGTGGGGAGGAACGGTCACGGCAAGACGACTCTCTTCAGGATGATCATGGGGATGGAGGAGCCGGATGCCGGGTCGATCATCATCCCGAAGGGATACTCTATCGGGCATGTCGATCAGGAACCACAATTTTCAGAGAGTACCGTCATAGAGGAAGGGTGTCTCGGCCTGCCAGAGCAGGAGAGGGAGCATTCCTGGAAAGTGGAGAAGATACTGGCGGGGCTTGGTTTCAGCGAAGAGGACTTCAGGAAGCACCCCACCGAACTTTCCGGTGGATATCAGGTCCGTCTCAATCTGGCCAAGGTCCTCGTTCAGAACGTCGACCTTCTTCTCCTGGATGAGCCGAACAACTATCTCGATATTACTTCCATAAGGTGGCTGACGCGCTATCTCAGCAACTGGCAGGGAGAACTGCTCCTGATCACCCATGACAGAAGCTTTATGGACAATATTGTTACCCATACCATGGGCATCTATCGGAAGAGCCTCAGGAAGATCAAGGGAAACACCGGCAAGCTCTACTCGCAGCTCGCCATGGAAGAGGAAGTCTACGAGAAGACCAGGCTGAATGATGAAAAGAAGAGAAAAAAGACCGAGTTGTTCATCAGGCGTTTTCGCGCCAAGGCGAGACTCGGTAATATGGTTCAGTCGAGGATCAAGAGTCTGCAGAAACAGGAAAAACTGGAAAAACTCGAACAGGCGAAAGACCTCGATTTCTCCTTCCGGTCGAAGGTATTCAATGGTCGCTCAGCGATGCATGTGAAAGACCTGTCGTTCGGGTATGAATCCGGAAAGCCGTTATTCAGCGAACTGTCTTTCGCGGTCGGTCCGTACGAGAGAGTCTGCGTGATAGGCAAGAACGGAAAAGGCAAGACGACTCTTCTCAAGACTATCGCCGGAAAATTGCCTCCGGACGAGGGCGAGGTCCTGTTCAATCCAACGGTCTCCAGTGGTTATTATGAACAGGCGAATGAGGATTCATTGAGCGAGGACCTGACCGTCCTCGATGAAGTGATGTTGGCCGATCCCGACCTTCCGGCACAGACGGCAAGGAATATCTGCGGGATGATGATGTTCGAGGGGGATGCCGCTCTGAAGAAGATAAAGGTACTCTCCGGTGGTGAAAAAAACAGGGTGATGATGGGAAAGGTCATAGCCACCCCGGTCAGCCTTCTGCTCCTCGACGAACCGACAAACCATCTTGATCTGGAATCCTGCGATGCCCTGCTGGAGGCTATTAACGAGTTTGAGGGCGCTGTGGTGATGGTGACGCATAACGAGATGCTGCTTCACGGACTGGCCGACAGGCTGATCATCTTCCAGGATGGAAAAGCCTCGGTATTCGAGGGAGGATACCAGAGATTCCTGGAAAAGAGGGGATGGGACGACGAGAAGGATATACAGGGAGAGATCGAGCCTGTCACAGGGCAGACCGAGAGTATAGACCGCAAGACATACAAGAGACTCCGTGCCGAGTTGATACGGGAGAGGGCGAAGGGTCTTAAGCCGCTCGAAAAGAAGATAGAGGATATGGAGGAGGCTATCGTCGGGGCGGAAGCAGACCTCGAAAAATACCATGAAGAAATGGCCGAAGTCTCTGCTGCCGGAGAAAGTGAGCGAATAGGTGAGATCTCGAAGGGTATACATTCGTGTCAGGAGACTATCGAAGAGAGTTTTGCCGCGCTCGAAGTCGCCACTGCCGAGTACCACACCTTGAAGGAAAAATACGACGAAAAAATGGATAGACTGGACGCCAGCGCCAGGTAAGGGGGGGCAGTGTTGCCGACCTTTCCTGTGGAATGTGCTGTACTGCGTGGTTCCTTTGCCAGACCGACTGGCCTCTTGGTTCGTTTACTTGTCGATATAGCTGACTTCCAGCCAGGGGATGAAATCACCTTCCTGAACGATATTGTTGTTTTCCTTTTTTCTCACAGAGATCGGGGACTTGACGATCTGATATTTCATCGATGGCCAGTGAGAGGTCTCGACTATTATGATGTATTTGCCTTTCCGGACTTTTTCTCCGTTGTGGTCTTTCAGATCCCATGTGTATATATGATGTCCAATATCGATGCTGGCGCCGGTGACGGCATCGACGTTCTCGAACCCTGATCCGCGTGCCCATGCCGGCAGGGTGACCTGGTTTTCCTTCACATATCCGGCAAAGCCGGAGACATAGATGGTGGCAATATATTTCCCGTCTCCATCCTCTATCCAGATGGCTGTCTGCGGGGGCAGTTCGTCCTGGTATCCGAGGATGAAGTCAATTTTTACGAATGGGGTTTCCTGTTCCTCGAGATCAAGCCTGGCCACTTTGGGTCGCATCGTCTCGTAGACCATCTTTTCCGCGTCTGTTCCCTTGAATTCTTTTGAGATCCTGATCCAGTATCTCAGCGCCTCACGCTGTTTTGCTTCGCCCAGATAGTACAGCGCCTCGGCCTTCATCGATTCAGGTACTTCCGATGCTTCGACCATCTTCAGGTCCTCGACCCCCTGCTCGAATTTTCCGAGAAAGAAAGGAAACATTATCCCGAATATCCCTCTCTGTAACCGAAGTTCCAGGTCTTCAGGAGAAAGGGCGACAGCCCTGTCCATGAAAGTGATCGATTCGAGAGCGAGCCTGGAACGGTAATCGGTATCCTCGTAAATATTCTCGTCATATCCGATCTCTGCTGCCATCGCGACCGAGAATGAGAGCATCTTCCAGGCTTCAGGATCGGTGTCATCTAGTTCGACGAACAACTTGAGGACTTCAGCGGCTCCGCTGTAATCTTCTTTCGAATAGAGGGTTTTCCCAAGTTCGAGAAGTGTTGTCGCATCTTTCGGGTTGTCCGCGGCTTTCTTTTTGAGAACAGAGATATCCTGGGCATCCTTTTCTGAAGGAACAAGAATGTCGGGAGTTTTCTCCGGTTTTGTCTCTACTGCCGGTAACCCGGAAAGGGCCTTTTCCGCTTTGGCGGCTTTCTCTGACCCGGGTATCGTTTTAACGATAGACTCGAGGGCTTTTCGTTGTCCGGCAATATCGCCTTTTTTGGCATAGCCATCGCTCAATGTCGACAATGCGGTGATCAGGGCTGTCATCGATTCCTTCGACGATCCGGTAGAATAGAATTGTGCTGCCTTCTCCAGGTCTTTAATCCCCCCATCAAGCCTTCCAAGAAAACCGGGGACATTGACACCCATTATCCCCCTGAAAAGGTATGCGAGGGAGTTGTTTTCATCGAGGGCTATAGCTTTGTCCAATAGTCCGAACGATTCCATCGTGAGCCGTCCGGCTTCCATATAATCTTTCGTGCTGCCAGCGCTCATCCCCGTGTAGAGGCCGAGGTAGGCCAGAGCATCGGAATTTTCGGGTTCAGCTTCAATAATTGACTCCAAAGCAGTCATCGCCTTTCCCAACTCACCGCTCTCACCGAGTTTTACGGCTTCTTCGAGGGATGTGCCGTCGGCAGCTTCGATCGGAACTGACAGGACTGCTACCATTACAGCAAGCAGGGTACAGGTGAAAAAGACGGTAAAACTAGTGATAAAACGTGTGGTACGAGTGATGCCAAGCCATTTCATAAGTCTCTCCCTTCAGTATCCCAATGCTTTGTTTGATTGATGTAGTACGTGGTTCACACCGGATTTGTTACAACATGATAAGATTCCTATCCAGGAAAAGGATGAGGATTCATTATGATAATTATAATCCCATATCGTTCTTCATGTTATGAAGATAGATCAGGTGCTGCTGCTCTTCTTCGATCAGTTTCTTTGTGATTTTCTGCATCTTTTCGTCGACGAACCTGGAAAGTCCGTTGAAGAAAAGAATCGCGTCTTTTTCGAATCTGATCCCGATATCCAACGCGTCACCGGGGTCCTTGACGATATTCGCGAATCCTTCGGGTGTGATGTCGGAGTAGAGCTCGTTGTCGACGAGGGCCTGCATATAGGCCTCGATCTCACCGGGAAATGATTCGGCGTAATGGCCACCGGTGACCTCACTACGGATCTCTTCGAACCTTGTTATGTGGTCCTCTTCCCAGTCGCGAAGCTTGCCGAATAATTCGGCAAGATCAAGGTTGTCTTTGAATTTGTCGGCCGCGATCGCATAGAAATCACGTCGCTTCTTTTCCTTTTCTATTCCGATATCGATTATGTCAGCCGGCTGAAGTATGTTTGACAAGGGATTCTCCTTCCATCGATTCCAAATCGCGTGTCTGAACCAGGGTCCCGACCATGATAGTTAGCTGAAATTCAATTACGGTAACCTGAAATTCAATCAACATAGGTAATTGAAACAGATAGTAACCGGACAAGGCAATAAAAATCGGGGTTGGTCGACGGGGTTGGTTGAGGACTCGATTATGAAGGCTTGTAGATCACTGCGGTGCTTTTGCGTCCGTCCATCTTGGCCAGGAGGGGTGTTTCCATCCTGATGTGGATATAGTTCTCGGTACGTTCTTCCACAGGCTGGTTCTTGAGCCAGGCCCAGTCGATCATGTTCCTCCCTTTCTTGAAAGGGATGCTGAAATACCCGACGCCCTGCGAGGTGACATTATGAAAAAAGTGGGATCCCAGGGACGCGTCGAAATGGAAATCTTCCAGTTCGGCCTCGACGATGATCCTGGCATTGGATATGTCGGGCCACCTCACGGGAATTCCCAGCCACCTGTCCCTGCTGCCCCATCGTCCCGGTCCTATCAGAATATATTTTCTATCCGATTCTCTCATTTTCCTGTTTATCTTTTCCAGTTCGGCGGCCATCTCGACTGTCCGGCTCTTGTCGAATCTCGAAGTGTCGACATAGATGATATCCCGGATATCGTCTATCGTGCCGTTGCCCATTGCCTTGTTGCTGAACAGGACGAGATCGTCGTGATCGACAGCGTCGAGGTCGAGGTCGTAGTCCCGGAGGTCGCAGACCAGAGGTTTGATCTGCAGGATGTAGAAGGTAGGTTTTTCCCCGGCCCCTTCGTTGAGGTCGACGGCGAACTCGATCTGTACCGGCATACCCATCGAGCTTTTTACTATTTCGATAATCGCTTCGACAGTTTTCGCGAGAGGGATATAGTCATATTTAAGGATCGAGGCGAAATTCACTATTTTTGGCCCCTTGTACATGTTTCCCACTTTTATCGATCTGTCCTGCGCGTCCCAGACCGACACGCAATATTCTGATGTGCCATCCTTTCCGGCAACTTCGATATTCTGTGAAAGGAGGTTGTCGCCGCCCCCCTCCAGGATCCCGGCGCTGTTCTCATCCATGTCAATAGTATAGAAATGTGTCTGTGATTCCCTGACGAAATCTTCCTGGGCGATGAAATCGATGCCAGGGTGATTGGGGCAGAAACGCCATGCCTTTTCTCCGTCCACTACGTACTGGCCGAGACCCATAGCGATGACTGCTATTCCGTCTTCCGGCTTGAGGTAGGAGACGGGATAGTAATTGTACGATTGTGCCACGCCGGAAATATGAGGGTAGAAACGATTTTCGTGATGGCTTCCGGCCACTCTCTGGATCAGGACGGCCATCTTCTCCTCGCCGATCTTATAGTTGATTGCTTCCAGATATGACCTTGCTGCAGCTGAATACACAGATGCGTATACAAGTTTGATCGCTTCCTCGAGTCTTTGAAGTTTTACCTCTATATCTGGATGATTGTTCGGGAGAAAGTAGGTCTCATAGATCCCGGAAAAGGGCTGTGAGATGGAGTCTTCGAAAAGGCTGGAAGACCTCACCGCAAGGGGATAATCTATCGACTCAAGCATGAGCCTGAGCTTGTCCCGGAGCTGGTCGGAGAGTTCCCCGCCCGCCGCCAGTTTTTTTATTTCTTCATAGTCCGAAAGGTCAGCAAACTTGTTGCGAAACCCGTTTGTCTCGATAAAATGATCGTACTCCTCGGTGCCTATGATTGCGGTCTGTGGAATTGAGACATTGATGCCGGGATTGAACGAGAAAAGATCCTTGTTCTCTACAAGCATGTTAAGGAATACCATGCCCCGGCCCTTGCCTCCTATCGATCCGTCTGTCAGTCTGACTACGCCTTCTTCCTCGATCTGCACGGTATCGTCGTAAAGGACGATCCTGCCCCTTGTCCTCTGCCTGTGAGCGATGTTGCATACTTCGATCAGGTGCTTTCTCAGGTCTCCGAAAGTCTCGAAATCGGAGACGGTCATCGGTTGGATGAACTTGGCTATCTGGATCTCACCCCTGGCCATCAGCCAGCTGGAGAAATGGTTTCTGTTAGAATGGTATACGAGTGATTCGTCGGGGATTGTCTTGAGGAGTCTTCGGAATCCGGACATGGAACGGGCAGTATCGATTTGCCTGCCGCTTTTATCCCGAAAAATGAAATCACCGAATCCCAGGTTGAGATTAATGAAATCGGTAAGGTCGCGGGAAAGGTCGTCAGTGTTCTTGTCGAGGAACGCCGCGCCGAGTTCGGTGGCTTTCCGTGAGTTATCAGGGTCGGATGACTGAAGGAGAACAGGTAGAAACTCAAGTTTGGACTGGAAATGCCTGATCAGGTTGACCCCCGCATTTTCATCCAGGACTCCCTCTTTCATGAATTTTACATCTGAGATGACACAGAGCAGATAATCCTGGTATTTGTCGAATATCTCCACGGCCTCTTCCCAGTTTTCGGCCATCAGGACCTTCGGCCGGGTGCGCATTCTGAGAAGCTTTTTCATCTCGACGAGATTCTCGTCGGCGATCAACCTCTGTGTCTGCCTCATGATCTCCGTGTGGAGGATGGGAAGGTATCTCGAAAAATAATGTATCGAGTCCTCGACGAGGAGGATCACCCTGACCAGTCCGATCCTTGTGTCGTTCACCACATTTATCTTGTCCTCGATATATTTTATCATGGCGAGAAGTACCTTGGCGTCACCGTTCCAGATGAAAACCCTGTCGAAACATTTGAGCCTGGTTTCCTTTCCGGATATCAGGGCAAGGTCATTATCGTCGTTGAGAAGGAGGAGGACCGGTATCGAACTATCCTTTTCCCTGATACGGTCACCAAGTTCGAATGGTGTCATCTCGTCTATTCTCATCGTAAGAATAATCATGTCGAACTTGTGCTCGTCGAGGCTGGCGAGAGCTTCTTCACCGAACGCGACGGCTGTGACCCTCGGTGCGGTAGAAAGATTGAGCTGATGATATTCACCGAAGATCAGCTCGGTCAGTTTTCCTTCCTGTTCGAGGATAAAAGCGTCGTAGATCGTCGCTACAAGCAGAATCTCTCTCACCTTGAACTGCATCAGGTCGTGATATATCTCGTTATCCGACTTGTGGGTGGTGAAGAGGCGGGAGACGAGCTGCTTGTACATACAGGAATCCTTTTTGAAACTCATAGTATCGATTCAAGCTCCAGATTATAGAACAGGGATTTGCGGTGGTCAATCACAGCTTCGTGTATTGAGATCGGGGCGAGAAAAATGAGTGATCATCCCGGTTGTTGGAATTTGCGATTTCCGGGGATATTGTGTTATATTACGCAGAAGTTCGTAATGGAGAGATTCCCCCCCCCTGGACTTTCCTTAATTTTCAGTCTTTTCTGAAGTGAGTGGCTTTGAAATATTTATTCAAGACAAACCGGCGTTCTGCAGGTCTGCGGTGGCCCGTGGTGGCAGCAGCGTCCATTATTCTGGTCCTTGTGTCGATTCAGGGATGCGGTAATGGTGGGCATGATTCCGAAGGCGGACCTGAGTTCAAAAAGATTCCCGTAAAGAGAGGAGTCTTTCAGATCAGCGTATCGGCCAACGGAGAAGTAAAACCTATCGACAGGGTAGAGATGAAATCAAAGGCCAGCGGGATGATAATGGAACTCCCGATAGAAGAGGGTGATTTTGTACGAAAGGGTGACCTGATAGCCAGGCTCGATCAGAAGGACGAACTGGCGGCAGTAAATCAGGCCCAGGCTGACGTGGACATCGCCCGTGCCGAACTGAAACAGGCGACAAGGTCGTTTGACAGAAGAGAACAGCTTTTTAAACAGAACTATATTTCCGAAGAGGAAAATGACCAGATCGAGCTGGGGCTGGCTATCGCCAGGGGAAAACTGATACAGGCCGAGACGGTACTGGACCGTGCCAGCGAGAGGCTGGCCGAGGCGACCGTTCGGGCACCGATTGACGGTGTGATCCTTCAAAAGTATGTGGAGGAAGGCCAGATCATAGCTTCAGGGATCAGTAACGTCAGTGGTGGGACAGCGATCGCGGATATAGCTGATATGAGCAGGGTCCATATCGAAGCGGGAATCGATGAGATCGATATCGGCAAGATCGAAGTCGGTCAGACCGCCACGATTGTAGCCGAAGCCTATCCCGGACGCAGCTTTGATGGCCTTATCGCCAGGATATCTCCCGAGGCAAAGATAGAGCAGAATGTCACCCTGTTCGATATAATCACCGAGGTGGAGAATCATGACGGAAGGCTCAAATCCGGGATGAACACATCGGTAGAGATAATAATCGTGAGAAAAGAAGATGCTCTTCTGGTTCCCTCTGTGGCATTTCAGGCCGTCAGGGGAGGTGGCTCGGCAGAGAAAGGGATGATGGTACTTCTCTGGGATGGAGACTCCTGGATAGAAAAAGAAGTGGAAACGGGTCTTTATGATTACAGGAATGTGGAGATAATCTCTGGCCTCAGCAAAGGCGATATCCTGGGAGTACCAATGACCTCACGGTTGAAGGAAGAGAACCAGCGATTGGAACAGAGGATAAGAAGCAGCCGTAGTTTCGGGGCGGACAAGTCGAACAATAAGAAACCGAGTCATTGAACAGGAACGGATTCAACCGGTAGATGGCAATATTTGTAAATATCGCAATAGCATTTCATAGCCTGAGATCAAATCCCCTGAGGTCAGGATTGACTCTAACGGGGATCGCCGTAGGGATCGCGGCCGTCCTCTACGTAGTGGTCCTCGGACAGATCACTCAGGAAAGGATCAATGAGCGCCTCGAGTCGCTTGGTTCGAATGTCCTTGTCATCCGTCCCGGATATTCGAGGATGAGAGGTGTCAGGACCGGAGCCAGCGTCGTCAATCTTACCTGGCAGGATTCAAGGGATATCGTGACCGGCTCTGAAATGATACTTAGCACTGTGCCGATTTACTCCGGTCAGGGTAACGCTGAATACCGGGACAGGACATGGTCTACCAGGGTGACAGGGACGACTCCGCAATATGCGGTCATCAACAACGATTTTCCGATAGATGGAAGATTTTTTACGGAGGAAGAGCTGGCCGGGAGATCGCAGGTCTGCCTGCTGGGAGCAACGGTCCATGAGAAACTTTTCGGGAGCGGCTCTCCTGTAGGGGAGAGTATCTTTCTGAATTCGAAGCGTTTTCTGGTGATAGGGTTGCTCGGTGTGAAGGGTGAGGGCTGGTCAAGTCCTGACGATCAGGTGTTCATGCCGATAACCACCGCGCAGGAACGTCTCTACGGTGTCGATCATCTCTCCAGCATACTTGCGCAGATGAATGAGGGGGGTAGTGACGATGAGGCTCTTTTCGATATCGAGACGATACTCCGAAGGAATCACCGTCTCCGTGAGGACCAGGATAACGATTTTCGTGTGCGGCGGCAGGATTTTTTCCTGTCGACGATCCAGGATACGAACGCCGAGATCGCTAATTTCATCGTATTGATCGCCTTTGTGTCGCTGGCTGTCGGAGGGATCGGAATAGCTAACGTCATGCTGGTATCGGTCACGGAGCGGACAAGGGAGATCGGCATACGTCGCGCGATGGGAGCCAGGAGAAAACATATTCTCACGCAATTTCTTGTCGAGGCCGCCATCCTGGGACTCTTTGGAGGACTGCTCGGTATAGTGGGCGGGATGACATTCAACCATTTCAATATTGGCGCGGGATTGATCCTTCCCTGGAACTGGATCGGGTACAGCTTTGCTATCTGTGCCGGGATAGGGGTGCTTGCCGGACTTTACCCCGCCATGCGGGCGGCGAAAGAGGATGTCATCAGGGCTCTGCATCATGAATGATGCGATAAGGCACGATCTATGGATGGAGATGCGGACACTCGATTTATCGGGACATCCGTTTGTGTAGATGGTATTAATGAAATCCGATTGAATTCGCAACTTTGCTGCTAACAGGAGGTATCACAGCATGAGGAAGCGTTTGGCACTACTGGTCGCTATCGTTTCGGCAGCGGTCCTTACCGCAATGCCGGCGATGGCATGTACCAATTTTCTGGTCACGAACGGGGCCTCGGTCGACGGGTCGACGATGATAACGTACGCGGCCGATTCCCACGTGTTATATGGTGAACTTTATCACTGGCCGGCGAGGGATCATCTTCCCGGCAGTATGCTGGATATTTACGAATGGGATACTGGCAAGTATCTCGGTCAGATCCCGCAGGTTGCGCATACCTATTCGGTGGTTGGTCTGATCAACGAACACCAGGTGAGCATAGGGGAGACGACCTGGGGCGGCCGTTCGGAGCTTCGCGATTCTACCGCGGTCATGGATTACGGCAGTCTGATGTTCATCGCTCTGCAGCGTTCGAAGACGGCCAGAGAGGCTATCGAGGTCATGACCAGCCTGGTGGCCGAGCATGGATATTACAGTTCCGGCGAATCATTTTCGATAGCCGATCCGAACGAAGTCTGGTTCATGGATCTGATAGGAAAGAACGCCGCGAACCCTGGCGCGGTCTGGGTAGTCCGCAGGATTCCCGACGGATACATATCGGGACATGCCAATCAGGCGAGGATCCGGCAGTTCCCCCTGAAAGACAAGAAGAACTGTCTCTACGCTCCCGATGTGGTCGATTTCGCTCGCGAGATGGGTTATTACGAGGGGTCAGACAAGGATTTCAGCTTCGCCGACGCGTATGGGCCTCTCGATTATGGAGCGCTCAGATTCTGTGAAGCCCGTGTCTACGCGATGTTCAACAGGGCCGCTCCATCGCTGAATCTTTCGATGGACTTTGTGAAGGGTGTTGCCGGCGCCGAGCCGATGCCCCTCTTTATCAAACCGGACCGCAAGCTGTCGGTCCACGATATCATGGAATTCATGCGCGATCATTTCGAAGGCACCGATTTCGATTTGACAAAAGATATCGGCGCCGGGCCATACTCCTGTCCATACAGGTGGAGGCCGTTGACCTGGGAGCTGGACGACAAAAAATATGTGAACGAAAGAGCGACTTCTACGCAGCAGACAGGGTTCTCCTTCGTCTCGCAGATGCGTTCGTGGCTGCCCGACCCGATAGGCGGGATCACGTGGTTCAGTGTGGACGATACATACAGCACCGTTTATGTCCCGATCTATTGCGGTATAAACAGGGTCCCCCATTCCTACGCGGTCGGGACCGGCGATTTTCATCATTTCACCTGGGACAGCGCATTCTGGACCTTCAACTGGGTCTCGAACTACGCCTACTCAAGGTACTCCGAGATGATAAAAGATATCATTATCGTTCAGAGGGACCTCGAAGGAAAGTCTCTCGCGGACCAGTCTGTGATAGATGCCGCCGCCGCAGCTCTGTTTGAGAAATCACCGGGACTTGCTATCGACTACCTGACCGAGTATTCCTGCAAAGTAGCCGATGCGACGGTAGCGAGATGGCGCAGGCTCGGGGAGGACCTTCTCGTGAAATATATGGATGGCAATCTCAAAGACGAGCTCGGTAATGTGAAGCATCCCGGATATCCGGAAAGCTGGTACAGGAAGGTCGTCGAGGAGACTGGCGATCATCTTCTTCTCAGAGAGCTGGAGAAGAACGAAGAATAAAATGTGGGAAGGGGCGGGTCATGAATCATGGCTCGCCCCGAAATCCGTTTTGCGCCGCGGCTCTGATTTGCCGCGCTTTGCCGATTATCTCCGTCCAGGCACAGATCGGTGCTATTTCTCGAACGGCGATCTCAGTATATATTTCATCTTCACTACGGCGTTCTGCCAGAATCTCCAGTTGATGTTGCCCGTCCTCCAGAAACAATAGCTCTGCAGGATCAGGCCCTTCATCCGCTGTCGTGACATCCTTTTTCTCGATATGCCGGGAAGGACCATGTTGAGGTCCCATACCTGTCCTGTTTTCTTCGGATCCTTCTCGAAAAGGTCATATTTTCCGGCTACCCTATAGAGGTCCGCTCCGGGATAAGGGGTGGCAAACTGCCAGGACATGTAATCGAGCATTCCTTTTCGTCTAAGGCGTGAGGCCTGTCTTATCGTATTATCCACTTCTTCTGATGTCTCGAAAGCGAGCTGTCCGTCTTCTTCCCACGCGTTGTAGAACATCATGAATCCGTATATCTTCAGATCATATTTCTTCAGCATCCTGCAGGCCCTTTCGACCTGTTCGACCGTTGTCTTTTTCCTGATCCCATCCAGGACTCTCTGGTTCATGCTTTCGATACCGATGTGGATCAACCAGCAGTTGATGTCCCTTAGTTCTTTCACGAGTTCTTCGGTGATATTATCTACGCGCAGGTTGCACTGAAAGAACATGTCTTTCAATTCCATTGCCTTAATTGCCTTGCAGACTTCGATCGTCCATTTGAGATTCGAATTGAACTCGTCCGCGCGGATATAGAGTTCCCTTATTCCACGGTCGTAGAGATACTTTATCTCTTCGCAGATACTCTCGGGCGATCTCGTTCTGAGCCAGGGTCGGCTGCTTCTCCACACGGGATTCGAACAAAAAGTGCAGTCGAACGGGCATCCACGGCTGAAAAGTATGCAGGTGCTGGGTTTCTTCTTGCTTATGAAAACCCCGCCGTAACGGTCGAAATCGACAAGGTCCCATTCAGGTATGGGAATTCTTTTTGTATCGAGGAATTGGCGTGGACCGTTACTGACGAATCCGCCCGAGTCGTCAATGTAGGCGATGCCCGGGATGGACTTCCAGTCGGTGCCTGTTTTGATATTTGCGAGAAGATCGCGAAGTGTCTCCTCTCCCTCGCCTATTACGCATAGATCGGTCTCCGATTCTCTCAGAACAGCTTCCGGAATTACAGTCGGGTGAGCCCCTCCGGCTATAATCATAGTCTTGTCGCCCAGGATCTCGCGCACTTTTTCCAGTGTGATGTAGGAGACCCGTTTCATATATGTCGCGAACGAGATCCCGTAGATATCAGGCTTGAGTTTGCGTACCTGCTCGATGTGGTCTTCGAGTGTCTCTATCTCCAGGTATATGCATTCTACATCGGGGAGATTCTCGCGCAGATAAGCTACCAGAGAGATGATCCCGATGTTCGGATATGATATGACAGCTGAATACTTTGCCTGGTCCTTGATCTTTGGCGGGTCGGCCAGAACGATCCTCATTCCTGATTCCTTTTGTTCAAACCCAGAAGCTCATCAATAAGCAGATCTTTTACAACTATTTTTTCTGAAAATGTCTTCGCGAATTCATATCCTCTGGAGGATAGAGTTTCGTACAACTCTCTGTCGGCCGCGAGTCTGTCGAAGGCACCCGTGATCTGTTCCGGACTTTCTGGCTGGATCAGCAGCCCTGTCACTTCGTTCTCGATGATATCGGGGATCGATTTCCACTCCGTGGTGATGATCGGAACGCCAGCCGCTAAACCCTCAAGGATCACAGCGGGGAATCCTTCGCCGATATGTCTGGTCGGGAAAAGGAGGATATCATATTTCTTTATCGTATCTATAACTGTGGAAGGTTCGATGATCCCACAGTACTCGATGTTGTCATGTTTCCCGATCTCCTTGAGGAACCTCTCCCTGTACTTTGGTATCAATTCACCGTAGAAATCGCAGCTCGCGTCATTTTTCGATCCTAAAGCCTCGATGATATCGAATACTCCCTTTTCCTCTTTCATGTGGCCCACAAAAAGGCATTTTCCCTTGAAACTACAAGGTTCCCGCCTGCCGGAGAAGGATCTGTCGAGAAGAAAGTTTGGAAAACGTACGACAAGTGATTCGTCAAATCCGAGGTCCATGACGAGTCCATCGGCTATGGCCTTTGTCTGTGGGAGGATCAGTTCGGCTCTGGATAGTACCGAAAGGATAAATCGCCTGTAAATGGGGCCGTATTCTAAAATCTGTTCCACGAGATAGCTTCCGAACACCTTGACTATCACCGGTTTCCTGAACATGCGAGATACGAGTATGACAGCCAGCCCCAATGAACAGAGCGCACGCCTCGTGATCCAGAGGAGGACTTTATCTTTGCCCGGCAGATTGAATATGAACTGGATGAATATCCGCACGGCTCTGAAAAGATCTCTGGCATCGATCTTTTCGCCCGGAAGCTTGATCCTGACGCCCTTGTACATGTCGATAGTAGTGAGGTTCACCCCGGCGTCGTCCCAGTACCTGCTGCCGATAAGTTTCGTTGTGGAAACGGTCTCACCACCGATCGGGGGTGGGAGGGGGCCTATAAAGAGGAATCGTCGGTTCTTCATTCTTAATTCCATGTATTCAGCGGGATTCATTCCTGCGCATTGTTCAGGATCATCCTGGCGTCGGCTATCACGCAGCGGCTGCCCGAGCACATGACCGGGTTCAGGTCGATCGACTCGACAAACGGCGCGAGATCCATTACCAGGTTCGAGAACCCGACTACCATAGAAGACAGACATTCCATGTTCACCGGCTCTGATCCACGGAACCCTTCCAGCAGTTTCCGGGCCTTGATGTCGGCGACCATCGACGGTACATGTTCTTTCTTTATCGGAGCCATTCTGATGGTGGTATCCTTGTATATCTCCACTCCGATCCCGCCGATACCAAGGATGATCACCGGACCGAACTGCGAGTCGTTTTTTGCTCCGACGATCAGTTCGACGCCGCTGAGCATCTCTTCGATAACAGCTCCGGCAAATCCCTTCATTTTGCTGAATCCATCGAAGACTTCCCTGAGTTGTTCGTCACTGGAGATGCCGACTGCCACACCACCGACATCTGACTTGTGAAGGATATCGGGGGAAACGACCTTGGCGACCAGGGGATAACCCGTTTTCGACGCGAAAGCTTCCGCTTCCCCGACCGAGGTCGCGTGGATATATTCGGGGACATCCAGCCCGGCAAGGCTAAGAATCTTTTTAGCGTCAGGCTCAAGGACCCATCCCGTTCCTCTGGATTTTTCGAGGATGGCTTTCATTTCGTCTGTCAGCATTGTCCACACCTCTTCATCGCTTCGACCATCATAATGGCGCCCTCTATCGAATCTGCTACCGGAACGTTGTTGAGCTGGAACCCCTCGATTATCATCATGTATTTCTCCACATGAGGGACATAGGCGACGATCGGTTTCTTTGTTTCCTGGTATAACTGGCTGAGGCGGGCTCCGACGTCGGAAGTGACCTCTGGAAGGTAGGGGAGAAGCAGGATCAGAACACAGTCGATGTCATCGATGAGACTGAGTTGACGCGCGGCCACGACGAAATCGTCGTCATGGGCGCTTCCTGTCAGATCGATCGGGTTGCCGATCGACGCGATAGTCTTTATGCTGTTGGAGAGTTTCTCCCGTATTATTTCCTGCCTGTCTTCGGGAAGTGGAGGTACTTCCAGTTCAGACTTGTTACATCTGTCGACCGCCACGACACCGTGGCCTCCGCTCGCGGTGACGATGCCTACCCTGCCCCTGATAGCTTTGGGGTAGCAACTTAAAGCTTCAGAAAAATTAAGCATCTCGTATTCGTCGGAAGCTTCGACTATGCCGTACTGCTTCATGACCGAAGAAAAGACAGTGTAGTCCCCGGCTATGGAGGCCGTGTGGCTCGATACGGCCCTGCTCCCCGCTTCGCTCTTGCCAGCTTTCATGACGATGACTGGTTTAGGAGAGCGGCTTGCCATATTGACGAACTCGCGCCCCTCGCCTTTTCCGAACCCCTCTATGTAGAAAGCTATGACGTCTGTCTGGTCATCACGAACGAGATATTTCAGAAGATCCAGTTCAGTGATGACGGCTTTGTTACCTATGCTGATCGCTCTCGAAAGGCCGATTCCCTGATCGGCGTATTTGACCATCTGGTCGACGAGAATGCCTCCGCTCTGGCTGACTATAGCGACATTGCCCCGCTCGGGCCGTACCATACGCTCGCTGGGAAGAAAAAATGAATCGATATGACTCGGTGAATAGATACCGAGGCAATTGGGTCCGATGATCGGGAAATCCGCCTCGCTCGCAATTCGGATCAATTCCTCTCTCAAGTCGTGCCGTCCGGTCTCTGAGAATCCTCCGGATATCACGACTACTCCACCCACCCAGGATTCCACGCATTCTTCCAGGACCCCGGGCACATATTCCGCTCGGACAGCAATGATCGCGAGATCTATCTTCTCGGGGATTTCTTTTATATTCTTGTAGACTTTTTCCTTGTAGTATTCGCCGCCCTTCGGATTGACGGCGTAGACCTTCACCGGATAACGGAAGCGATTCTTGTTATATATGACGTTGGCCGGGTGCCGGTCGTTATGGAGAGATACACCGATGATGGCCATCGTTTTCGGTTCGAACAAGGTCCGGAAATCCAATCTTTCCTCCAGGCTTCGGTGGTTTCAAAACGAAATCCACTCGGACGGCTAATCCTGCACCAATGCTGGTAAAGTGTCAAGATTATCCCGACACTGCAAATCTATATATACTATGGAACACCCATTATCAAGGAGTGTATAACAGATCACGGACCAGGTTTGATTATTCACATTTCTTTTTCAGGGAGTACGTCCATGAGATTCCGGGTGATCATGATCGTCGTGTTCATGTTATCAGCCCTTTTGGCGGGTTGCACATCTTCCGGCAGAGTGGCAGAAGACCTGGTCTTTATCGAAGGTGGCGATTTCATGATGGGCAATCCATACGATTCGGCAGATCCTGACGAGTCGTTCATCCATCGGGTCCACCTTGATTCCTACTATTTCGGTAAATACGAGGTCTCGGCAGGGCAGTTCAGAGAATTCGTAGAGGATACAGGATATATCACGACCGCCGAGAGGATCGGGAGTGCTGCCGTTTTCATCGGAAAGAAAGTCGAGAAACCGGGTGACGGAAGCTGGAAGAAACCATATTTCCCGCAGCACGACGGCCACCCGGCAGTCTGCGTGAGCTGGTATGATGTGGTCGAGTACTGCAACTGGAGAAGCTCGAAAGAGGGGTTGACCCCCTGCTATACCGTGGGCGCGGATTCGGTCGTGACATGGGACAGAAGCGCCGACGGGTACAGGCTTGCCACCGAAGCGGAGTGGGAGTACGCGGGCAGAAGCAGGGGGAAAGGTTTCCCCTACCTGGCTTTCAGCTGGGGTGGGTTCCGGATAGCACGGTCGTTCTCGAAATAGTGATCAGGGGGATCCTTCAACTCAGGCATATATTATTGCGGCCCGGAGATCCTTTTCCCTGCCCTGTCTGTTACATTCCCTTTGACTCGAGAGCAAGCAGGATGAATACAAGAAACATCACAACAATCGGGACGATAACGCATTCAGGCACCTTGATCAGTCTTGGGATCGTGATATCGCCGAAATCGCCTTTCCGAAGAATACCGTTCATCAAGCGGGGATAGATCGCGGCGAACAGCCCCGCGCCGATCAGGATGCCGATTATTCCTCCTGTCGCAGCGTCTATATATCCGTTGCCGATGGCGCCCGCTATCGTTCCGGGGCAGTAGCCGAGAGTGGCGAATCCTACCCCGAAGATCAGTCCTCCAACGGCACTCGATCCCCAGGACCCGGGTTTTGGATGGAGGTCCACCCACCCGAAAGATTTCATGGCGAATATGCCGATCATTCCGGTGATTACCGCCGAGAGCATGATCTTGACGACGGTAAAATCGGTGAGAAGGAGCTGTCCGACGATGACGTCGTATTTAGTAGCTCCGCCTTTCTGCAGAAAGATTCCGAAGAGGATCCCGAAAAGGAATCCGAAAAAGAGTTGCAGCCCTTTTTTTGTATGTAGCGTGGTTAACATCCGGGACACCTCCTTTTAGCCTATGACTTTGAAAATGATAAAAGCACTCGCGATCCCTCCAACGAAAAAACAGATTGCGGCAATCCAGCTGCTGACCGCGAGCTGAAGTGTGCCGCTGATCCCATGGCCGCTGGTGCAGCCACCGGCCCACCTGGCGCCGAACCCGAGGAAGATCCCTCCAGCCAGGGCGGTCAGAATACGTGGGAGGGGAGCGGTTCCGAAAGTGGCGGCCCACATCGCGGGGACGGCCTGGATCGTGAAATCACCGGAGATCCTGGCGGAGATGAAGCCTCCCAGGATCACTCCCAGTACGAGCATCCATTCCCAATCGATCGAGGGAGTGAATTGTTTGTAATAGGGCATCTCGCCGATCTTTTTTCCCTTGAAGATCCTGACGAACATCCCGCTTGTCCTGGCAAAAGCCGTCGAGCAGCCGATCGGTTTGTTCGACAGCAGAAAGGTAAACCAGCTTAAAACACCTATCCCGATGCCTGCCGCGTATGGCGACCACCGGACTTCAAAGATCCAATCCATCATCATACCTCCGGTCGGCTGGTCCGGGAAATTACAGGGACGGCAGTGAATAGTATCCCGGAGAAAAACGATAATCCTCCTGCAGTGATCAGCATCATACAGGATTGAACTAACCGGTATCAATGATAACTCTGCTGTCAGGGGGTGGGTAGTGTCCCCGGATGTTTGGATATCCATGAAAAAGGGGTTGAAACAACAATTGATTCTGATCGGTCTACCGAAGCAGGCTTGACAATCATTGTTTATTTGGCTATAATGCCAAATAGCATAATAGTTCCAGCAGCGTCGGCGCTGGAGCTTTTCGATTACGCAAAAGGTTGAGCAGGGAGAACGCCTGCGGACTCTTCCGGACGGAGGGAATGAACAATGGATGACCTGACCAGAAGACAGTATGAAGCACGGGCCAGGATACTGAAGGCGCTCGCGCACCCGAGCAGGCTTTTCATCGTAGACAGACTTTCGGCGAAGCCGCATTGCGTCCAGGATCTTGCCGGCATGATAGAGGCGGATATCTCGACTGTGTCCAGGCATCTTTCGGTCCTGAGGAACGCCGGTATCGTCAAGGACCAGAAAGAGGGGACGAAAGTATTCTATCGTCTGTCAGTTCCCTGTGTGCTTAATTTTTTTTCCTGCGTTGAATCGGTGATGGAATCAAACGCGAAGGAACAGGCAGGATTGCTGGAGTAGGTGGTGTCATGAGATTCTGGAAAGACTATTGGAAGCCATTGCTGATCATGTCGGCCCTCTTTGCCGCCTTCTTTTTCCTCCCTGTAGAGGCTATGAGGGGTTCAGCGCGTTTCGAGAACTCGTTCTGGGAGGCGCTCAGTCTGGCGAAGTGGTACGCGCGCGAACATGTGATCCTGTGCCTCGTACCTGCTTTCTTCATTGCCGGCGCTATCTCGATCTTTATCAGCCAGGCCTCGGTGATCAGGTATCTTGGTGCCGGAGCGAACAAGGTGCTTGCCTATAGTGTGGCCTCGGTGTCCGGATCGATCCTGGCGGTGTGTTCCTGCACTGTGTTGCCCCTGTTCGCGGGGATATACAGGAGGGGAGCGGGGCTTGGGCCTGCGACCGCGTTTCTCTATTCCGGTCCGGCTATCAATGTGCTTGCTATAATCCTGACGATGAGGATCCTCGGTGTTGGGTTGGGAATAGCGAGGGCCGTCGGGGCGGTACTTTTCAGTGTAGTCATAGGACTTCTCATGCATCTCTTCTTCAGGAAAGAGGAGATGGAGAAGGCCGAAGCAGGTCTGGCCGAGCCAGATATTGAGGAAGGCAGGCCCCTCTGGAAGAACGCGGTATTTTTCGGCCTTATGGTCGCCGTGCTGGTATTTGCCAACTGGGGGCATCCCGGGGGTTCCTCCGGATTCTGGTCTTTTATCTTTTCGATAAAGTGGTATCTGACTTCGGCCGGTGCCCTTCTGCTGGCCTTTGTCCTCGGTAAGTGGTTCGAATTGCGCTGGTATTATTCGGCGATCGCTGTCCTTCCACCGCTCCTGCTGGCGATATTTTTTCCCGGCTTGCCCCAGGTCGCTTTTATTGCGGGTGTGATTTCACTTTCGGTGATAATGAACATCAACGGGGGCGAGACGGGGGAGTGGTTTCAGTCCACATGGTCGTTCGCCAGACAGATACTTCCCCTGCTTTTGTGGGGAGTATTGATCGCCGGCGCGTTGCTCGGCAGGCCGGGACACGAGGCTCTCATTCCTGAAGGCTGGATAGCGCGCGCAGTGGGAGGCAATTCGATATTGTCAAATGTCTTCGCGTCTGTGGCCGGGGCGTTCATGTATTTTGCTACGTTGACCGAAGTGCCGATCCTGCAGGGATTGCTCGGCGCGGGAATGGGAAAGGGTCCGGCGCTGGCGCTTCTGCTGGCGGGGCCGGCGTTGTCGTTGCCCAACATGCTGGTGATAAGATCCGTGCTGGGCACGAAGAAAACGATTGTATTCGTGTCGCTTGTGATAGTGATGGCCGCCCTGAGCGGAATGATCTATGGAAAGTTATTCTGATGGAGGAAATGATGAAAAAGGTGGAGGTCCTCGGAACAGGTTGTGCCAAATGTGCCCGACTTTATGAAAATGTTCAGAAAGCCAGCCTTGAGGCTGGACTGGAGATCGATCTCCGGAAAGTGGAGGACATAAATAAAATAGTCGGCTACGGAGTGATGATGACTCCGGCCCTGGCGATCGACGACAAAGTAGTATCTTCCGGTAAAGTCCTTTCAGAGGAAGATATTGCCAAGATGCTGAAAGGTTGATTTTAACCGGAAAGAAGATTTATCTACGGGAGAACAGAGAACGCAGATTCATCTACGGGAGAATAGAGTGGGTACCAAAAATATTATCACAATCGTGCTGATGGTCTTTGTGGTGGGTAGCGTGGCGTTCATGATATTCGAAGGCCTTTTTCGGGATGACGTTGTTGATAGCGAGGGGATGGGAACGGCTGAGGAGATAGGAGCGGCTGAGGAGATAGGAACGGCTGAGGAGATGGAGGCTGTTCAGAGCCATCGCGTCGTCGCGTACTATTTTTACACCACGAAGCGGTGTCCGACATGTAAAAAGATAGAGGAATACACGAAGGAATCGATCGAGGCGAATTTCCCCCGGCTTCTCGAATCGGGTAGTCTCGAGTTTCACGCGCTGAATGTAGATGAAAGGGAGAACGAGAGATTCATCGAGGAGTACCAGCTCACTACCAAGTCGGTCATCCTTGTCGATTATCGCGGTGGCGAACGTGTAGCCTGGAAGAACCTCGACAAAGTCTGGGAATATACAGGAGACAGGGAAATATTCGTCGATTATGTAAAGGACGAGACCCTGGGCTTCCTGGCCGAACTTTCAGGAGTCGAATGATGGATGACATGGCAGTAAAACTCGGTCTGGCGGTATGGTTCGGTATACTGACCTCGATCAGCCCCTGTCCGCTGGCTACCAATATCGCGGCGATGTCTTATATTGGAAGGAGAGTGGACGATCCCCGGAAAGTGTTGATCTCGGGACTGCTCTACTCGATCGGAAGGGCTCTGGTCTACATGGCCATCGCGGGCCTTCTTGTGGCAAGTATCCTCTCTGCTCCGAGGATATCGTTCTGGCTTCAGAAATATATGATAAGGATAATGGGTCCTGTTCTTATTCTGACGGGGATGTTTCTTCTCGGACTTATCGGCCGGGGAATCCAGATAGGCGGAGTGAGCGAGGCAGCCGCAAAAAAAACTGAAAGACTGGGAGTGTGGGGGGCCGGGTTGCTCGGTATCCTGTTTGCCCTGTCGTTCTGTCCGACCTCTGCCGCTCTCTTTTTTGGAAGCCTGCTCCCCCTTGCCGTGGATACGGGGTCGGGACTGCTGCTCCCGGCACTTTACGGTGTAGGGACCGCGCTGCCCGTGGTTTTCTTTGCGTTTGTGATCGCGTCCGGGGCGAACCGTCTCGGAAAGGCGTTCGAAAAAGTGACCCAGCTGGAACTATGGGCAAGGAGGGTGACCGGGGGACTCTTTATCGGGATCGGGATCTGGTTTTCCCTCAGGTATGTGTTCAAGTTGTTCTGATCAGACCCTGGTTGATTCGTGAGGATATGGGACTGTCCCCGAAGGAAACGCGCAGGATCATGAAGGAAGATAGATAAAAACTATCACCTGGCGCTACTTTTGACTCCTGAGCCTGCGGTTTGAGTCTACAGTCTGAGCCACGGTAAAGATTGATTATTATCTTGTAATGCGTTACAATAGGGAAAATAAATCGAGAAAATCTTCCGACAGACAACAGAGATGGAGGTCAGACAATGAGAACCGGAAGAGCTATGCGCATGTTATTTATCCTGGTCGCCGGGGTTATCGCGCTTACAGGCTGTGATAATGAGGCCCTTTCACCGGATGAGATGGGTGGGGCCATGGGTGATTTTTCGAAGTACGGGGAAGTCGCCTTCGACACTCTCTATTTTCACAGCGGCAATGGCGCTTGTGGTGAGCAGGACACACTCATAACGCTCAGGTATAGTATCGGGGGTATGGGCTATTCCGCACTTATAGGTGGGGGAAGCGATTCGTTGGAATGTTCATGCGACGCGATCGCCCTGCTGATGCCGGGTGCCCTGCCCGTCACGACATTGTCGCCCGGGTATTCTGCCGGCTGGTTCGAGATATCTTTCGAACTGCCAGAATACTGGCGTAACGTTACCATGTATCTGTCGATCCTTGCCGATGATGGTGCGGGAATCACTCTGAACGGATACGACCTGGGTCACGTGGACCTTCTGGATGGAACAGATTCCACCAGCGTGAAGGTGAACGATCTGGTGATTACGGGTGACAGCCTGTTCGTGGAAGGTACGAACGTGATCACCTTTAATGTAGTGAATACCGGAACGGGATTCTTCGGAGATCCGGTAGCGAGGGCAGATTCGGCCGATTGCATGTATGTCGCTTTTGACGCTACCGTGATATTTGCCTTGGAAGACCCATGTGAAGTGGAAATAGATATTAAACCTGGTAGCGAAATAAACCCGATTAATTGCAAGAGTATGAACGGTGTCATCCCCGTCGCGATCCTCACGACGGATTGTTTCGATGCGGCTATGGTCGATCATACTTCCGTGGTCTTTGGTCCTGCCGAAGCTTATGAGGCTCACAGCAACAAGCATGGGATGATACGGCATATGGAAGATGTCGATTTCGATGGCGACATCGACATGGTGTTCCATTTCCGGGGATACGAAACGGGAATAGTCTGCGGCGATACCCTTGTGACCCTGAAAGGGCTGACCCTCGACGGGTTCAGTTTCGAGGCTTCGGATTATATCAGGACTGTACCCTACGATATGCCGGATTCGACTTATTGCGAACCGGATTCGACTCAGTAGCAAGAGGTTGTTATAACGGTTTTGAGGTCTATTCGAAGACTATCAAAGCCTTCAGGAATATTCAGGGACCGGGGAATTGATTTCCGGTCCCCTTTTTTTACAAGCCGTATCGGACAGAGGGCTCTGCCCTGTCTCACTCTCACTGATTTACCATGATCCCGGCATGATCCTGACATTTCGAATGCGCTGACCCGACAATTTGCAATTGATGTGCAATATTAGTGGCCGCGAAGGGTCAGCCCCCCCTCGGTATCGTTTCTTATGGTTACCTTGAATGTAATTCTATATATCAAATATATTTAGATATATCTGTGACAGCTTGTATCAGATTATTGTTACATGCGAGAAGCAGGCATGTAACTTGTTGTAATGCAAGGGATTAAATAGAAAGAAATGCCAGGGGTCATTCATCCTTCCTGGTGAATCGACTATTCACGCAGCGTCCTCTTCCCCCGAGGCACGTTTCTTGCCAATATCTCCTCTGGAAAGAGTCTGATAACCCGATCATGTGGTGGTGCAGATGATGAGAAAAAAAGAAAACAACAGAGGATTCACCCTTACTGAACTGATGATCGTCATATCGATCATGGGAATGCTGGCGATACTTATAATGCCGGGATATAACAAGTTCATGGCCAACTGGAGGCTCAATGGAGATACCCAGGAGCTGGCCACGGCACTTCGCACTGCCCGATCGACTGCGGTGATGAAGAACATAGATGTCGTATTCGAATTTGATACTGATTCACAGACATATTCATATTTCGAAGACAAGGATCGGAATGGCAATCGCGGGACGGATGAGTATATGAGCGCGACCCATGAGATGTCCCCCGGCGTCAAGATAGCTGGACACACGTTTTCCGGTACAATCCTGACTTTCGGAAGTAAGGGAAATGCCCGAGAAAGCGGGTCGATAACACTAAGGAATGTTTATTACAAAATAAGGGGTGTCGAAGTCTTCGGTGGAACAGGAAACATAACAGTCGATTGAAAAGGAAATATGACATGTTAAATGCAGAAAAAGAAATCCGATTTTCCAACAAGGGCGTAGGGCTCGTAGAGATTATTATCGCCATGCTGATTTTCGCGGTCGGTATCACCGCCGCGCTGAGGACTCTTCCCGATTCCAACCGCGCGACATCGAGATCGAGGAATCTGACTATAGCTACGAACCTTGCCCAGCAGAAGATTGAGGAACTGATGGGGGCTCCGTATAGCAATGCAGATCTCAACGCAGGCGCCCATACAGATCCTGATAATCCCATAGAGACTATTTTCAGTAGAGCGTGGAGCGTGACCGACAATGTGCCACTAACTGACATGAAGCAGGTCATAGTTACGGTGACCTACGATTCGGGGAGTAAGGATAACTCGGTTACACTTACCACATATCTGACGTCGAGACGTTAGCCCCGGGAAGGAAAAGAGATATGAACAGAACACTCAGGAAAGATGCAGGGTTTACGCTTGTCGAGATGGTGATCAGCATTCTCGTACTTGGATTTGTACTGATCTCCGTTGCTGGTGTATTTGTCCTTTTCCAGAAGGGGGCAGCCCAGACCAGTGAATACGCGGAAGCTCAGCAGAATACCAGGGTGGCTCTCGACTACATCACGGATCATCTCAGACAGGCGGGCTCGCAGACCGACTATTTTCACGGGCAACGTCCTATCGCACACGCGGGGCCATACCAGATCGTGATCAATGCCGACATTGACAACGGCGAGGTGATCGACGGACAGCCTCCACTCACCGCGTATAGAAGGTCCGGGGCACCGAACACTGTTCCGACCTCGGGAACGACCCTGTACCAGCCGGCTTCGGATTACAATTCCGACGCCGAGACGGTAGCCTTTACTCTGGATTCCACTACCGACGGTCTCATAAACAAGTCGGACAGGGGAGACGACACAGTGGAGGGCGGACCGAACATCAACCTTTTTGTACTCAAAAAACGTATTTATGGAAACAATGCCGGGGTAAACGAGGTCAGGGAGAACGACCTGGCGATAGTCAGGGGACCTAACCTGGCCGCGACCTGGCTTACGCCGGAGCCGCTGTTTCAGTATTTTTATGATAATGATGACGATATTATGACCGACGATGTCCTCTGGGGGGATACCGATAACAGCGGAGAGCTGAGTACGGGCGAGATCGGCGGAATTACCGCGATGCCGGACAACCTGCTTGGCAAGATCCGCAAGGTCAGGGTCACTTCGATAAGCGAATCTAACAGGTACGACAAGAGGCACGAGACTAACGGTGGGTTTATCAATGTCACGATGACTTCGGAGATATATGTCAGAAACATGACGAGGTCGACATCGACGATCCAGGGTCAGGTATTTCATGATACAGACAGCGATGGATCGCTGGATCCGGGTGAAACCGGTATTCCCGGCGTCGAGATCCGTATCGCCGGACAGAACCGTAACGTATTGACTGACAGTTACGGTCGCTACTATATCCCGCTGCCGGCGGGGGATTACTCGATCCAGGAAGTCGACCCGATGGGATACACATCGACGACGGCGAATCTTGTGTCGGTGTCACTCGTATCGGGACAGTCATATGTCGTGAACTACGGAGACATTTCCTCCAACCCGTTCGGCATCATCCACGGTGTCGTCTTTGAGGATACTGACAAGAACGGTATCAAGGATTTCAGCGAAGACGGGATCCAGGGTGTGTCGATATCGCTCGATAATGGTGCGGCCACCCGTAGCAATGATGTCGGCTATTATTCTTTCGTCGCCCAGCAGGGAAACTATATCGTTGTGGAAACGGACCCGACAGGGCTCTCTTCGACTACACCCAACTCGGTCTCGGCGGCTATCGTCAGTCAGGACGATACCGTGACGATCAACTTTGGAGATTTTGCGGGGGATGTCACGGGAACGCTTGAAGGATATGTTTACAAGGATATCAATGAGGACGGTGTCAGGAACTCGATGGAGGACGGGATCCCGAACGTGTCCATCGTAGTATCCAACGGTGACTCGATGATGACCAACGCTGACGGTTATTACAGGTTCAACCTGCATCCGGATACTTATAAAATAATCGAGCGCGATCCTATGGGATATACCTCCACGACGGTGAATATCTACACAGATATTCTAATCGTGGCTGATACGACTGTAGTCCGCGACTTCGGTGATGTCCTTGAGGAAAAACTCGACTTCGTAGAGATACATATCTCGAATACCGACAGGGTGCTTTCCGTGTCGACCGGGAATCTCAATGAGGACGACAAGTACGACACCGATATCGTTCTCGGTACGGCGCTAGCCGGCGGAATAGGGAATATGCTTATCTTCCATAACAACTGGGAGACCTCACAGACCCCGGTACACGAGTTGTTCAACTCTGAGCCTGTCTACAGACGGGATGCAGGTTACAATATCAACACGATGAGTCGTTACGATTTCTCCGGTGACGGGACCATAGACATATTGAGTGGCCTCGAGATAGCTACGGAGAGAAACATACAGGTATGGTACACGGGGCTCGGAGGTATACTCAGTACTACGCCGGACAAGTCATACTTCACGACAGGGATGAACGAAGTGATGGACAGTGAATTGGCCGATTTTAATAACGACGGAAATATCGATATTCTTGTCGGCCTGAGATCGCCGATCGGGACCAGTGGAGCATTCGAGATCATGGAAGGGTCCGGTGCAGGTGATTTCACAGCTGGAGATTATGTTACACGTGCAGGGCCTGAAGATATATTTGTGCTTGGCGCGGTATGGGCTGTCGGCGCCGGAGATATCGATGGCGATGGAGACCAGGATGTGGTAGTAGGCACGCATATTACGGCTTATACCGGATTCATCGATGTCTATATAAACGAAGGTCTTGCGAGTGCTAAATTCACCTGGCATTCCAGGTACAACTCCTGGGGTGCAGTGAATGATATCATAATGGCAGATATGCAGGAGGATGACGCTGGAGATCCCGACATAGTCGCCTCGATGAGTATGGGTCCGAGTTTTGGATTCATCATGCTGTGGAACAACGAAGGCGGTATATTCGGAGAGGTGGATACGACCGGGTTTGCCTTCGGCCCGAAGGAAACACCCAACTTCCCTACGGATTGGGTCGATGCCAAGGGCGAACCTCTCAGCATGGGTCTTCTCTACGTGAACAACGATGTGTTCCCGGATATCGCATATGGGACGAGGAGCAGTGCCGTCTATACAGGTGATATATACATTCTGCCCTCGTATGGAACGCTTCCGGAAAACGGATTCAAGATCAATACGACAGATCTGGGAGAGATCATCTCGATCGATGTCGCGGATTTCAATAAGGACAGTCGTCCCGATATTGTAGTCGGGACAAGATCATCTGCTACACAGGGTAAGCTTGTCGCCTATTTCGGCAGGGAACTTTAGGTGGCACCAGACAAGGGGAAGAATGATATGAAAAACTCGATTTTCAAAGAGATCCGGAACGAGAAGGGTAACCTTCTGGTGGTCACCCTTATCATCCTTTTCGCCGTGTCGGTGATCGGCGCGACGATGGTGATGGTCTCCTCGATGGACCTCAAGATCGCCGGTAACCAGCGGGTCACGACACAGTCGCTGTTTGTGGCGGAGGCTGGCCTTAATGAGGCGATCCACCGGCTGTCCCTTACCGATCCGACAGTCGTGACGATCGGCGGGTGGACAGGTAACGCGTCAATATCTGACAGCAAGCCGTACGATCCGAACTGGAAGACAAAGATATATCTTACCAAGCCTGACGCAACCCCGGCCAGCGCCGGGTCGATCGTCAACACCGGCACTATCCAGGATCCTACCCAGCCGTATATGGAGTACAGCGAGCCTAATGGTACCGATGGGGTGCTGTCGATCGAACACAAGTGGAAGGACCGGGACGGGGACGGCACGCGTGACGCGAACGAGATCATAAGGTACGATCCGATGATGATACCGCCGGAGAACTTCACCTCGGGATTCCCCGTGGAGATAGTCACCGTCACAGGCAATTCGGCCAGTGGCAGGCGTGTGATCCAGGCCGAGGTCGTCAAACAGACTGTGATAGTCAGGACTCTCGGAGCGCTCTACGTGGACAAGGCAGTAAAACTTACCGGTAATTGTGCATTTTGCGGATACAATCACGCGATTACCACGCCTGTCGGTACTCAGCCCAATGCCTGCGTACCTCACCATCAGGCAAGTGGAAACCTGCCAGGTGTGACAAGCACGGGCGATGATGTAAAGACACAGGGAAGCGCTGACATACTCGGTAATCCGATACCGATCGATGATGCCGCGACGAATCCGTTCTACAGCCTGGACGAAGCTCTGGGACTTCCGGTGGCTGACGTCAAAAAGATGCTGGCCAACGCGGACAATACATCTATCGTCGATCCGCTCAACGGGATCACATATATAAATGGTGACGCAAAGATAGTGAGCAATCTCGTAGGAGAAGGACTACTTTACGTTACAGGCGATCTTAATGCCGCGGGAAGTTTTATCTTCAAAGGTTTGATATATGTCGAAGGCGATGTGCAGTTTACCGGGTCGCCCTGGATCCTGGGAAGTATGATCGTACGCGGGACATCGGATTTCAACTTCTCCTCCGGTAACGCCGCGGTGCTGTACAGCAGTGAAGCGTTATCGCAGGCTCTGGCTGGCGCAATGCCCTGCATCGTGCTTTCGTGGAGGGAGATGTAGGGAAGATCGGGGCTGGAGACTCCCGGCAGCCTAAGCGGCCAGACTCGACTTCTCGCTGCATCAACGATTTTGAATTATCACGCATTTTCAGGGCTCGTTGCACGGGCCCTTTTGAATATCTTTATGATCTCGAATACCAGAAGATACACTCCGGCCGCGCCCAGCACATAAAGCCAGTCAATCGCTCCAATAGGCGCGAAATTGAGAAACCTGCTGACGAACGGCAGATAAATCGCGCCAAGGACCAGCAGTATAGAACCCAATATTGATACGTGAAGGATGCGGTTGGAGAAGAATCCCCTGTGGAAGATCGAATCCCTGTCGTTTCTTCTCGAAAAGATATTGACGAACTGACAGAAGGCGATCGTGACATAAGTGACAGTCGTCGCCGTGGAGTAGAGCAGGGGGTCTGCTGGCTCGATGCTGAATACCGTTCCGGAACGGTGCATGAAGAGGGCGTAATTGGCAAACGACAGCCCTCCTATGATCAGCCCCAGGAATATTACTTCGATCGATGTGAACCTGTTCAGGATATGCTGGCCGAGATTGCGTGGTGGCCTCATCATTACGTCTTCCGGCGGCGGATCGTATGTCAGGAAAGTCAGGGGCATGATCTCGGCGAGAAGATCTATGGCGAGGATCTGTATGGCCAGGATAGGTATTGCCCATCCTCGCAGCGAAACGGCGGTAAGCCCGAGAAGTACGACAAAGAGTTCCGCTCCGTTTGTCGTCATCGAGGCTAGAACCGTTTTTCTCAGATTTTCGTAGATAGTCCTTCCTTCCCTTACCGCGTCTACGAGGGTGGGGAAGCTGTCGTCCAGAAGGATCAGTTCGGAAGCCTCTTTGGCGACATCGGTACCGATTTTCCCCATAGCGACCCCGATATCGGCCTTCCGAAGAGCGGGAGCGTCATTTACGCCATCTCCGGTGACTGCTACGACTTCGCCGTTTTTCTCCAGAAGGGTAACGATCCGTAACTTGTCTTCCGGGTCGACGCGCGAGAAGATGATCGATTCTTCTTTTCGCATCACTTCAGAGAGTTCTTCGTCGCTTATCTCCTTTAATTCTTTTCCGGTGAATACAGGGGATGGAGCCAAGGAGTTCGACAGGCCGATCTCGTTTCCGATGGCCTGGGCCGTGACCGCGTGGTCACCGGTCATGATGAAGGTCCTTATTCCGGCGGTATGGCAGTGGGCAATTGCCTCTTTGACACCTTCGCGCGGAGGATCGATCATGCCGGCCAGTCCGAGAAAGATGACATCTTTCTCAACTTCCTCTATCACGTAATCTTTGCCGTCCGACTCGAGGGGGCGGTATGCTATCGCCAGTACACGAAGGGCCTGTTTCGAGAATTCATCGTTGATCCTTCGTATCTCATCTTTGTCCGCGTCGGTCATCGGCTCGGCTTTGCCGTTACGGTAGATAAACCGACTTATTTCCAGCACGTTGTCCGGAGCGCCTTTCATCGCCAGCTGCCTGTGATTTCCGAATTCCCTGACCGAGCTCATCAGCTTGCGTTCCGAATCGAAGGGGAATTCCAGAAGTTCCGGATTTTCCTGGTCTTCCGTGGGAGAACGGGTGCCGAGCTTTGTGGACATGGCGACGAGCGCGGCCTCGGTGGGGTCCCCCACAGGATACCACTCGGCGTGTTCGTCGTCGGGCTTATGTATCTCGGCGTTGGATGCCATCGTTGCGGCGTCCATCATGATCTCTATCTCGTCGATACCGGCCTGATCGACAACGTTGCCATCGGCATCGAGGAGCTGTCCTTCAGGCTCGTAACCGATTCCCGTCATCTTGTAGAGACGTCCGTCAAACCAGATGTCGGTAACGGCCATCTCGTTCCTTGTCAGAGTGCCGGTCTTGTCAGTGCTGATAACGCTTGTGGAGCCGAGTGTCTCGACGGAGGGAAGATTCTTGACCACAGCCTTTTTTTCGGCCAGACGCTTGCTGGTGGCTGACATTGCGACCGTGACCTGCGCAGGGAGGGCCTGGGGGACAAGGGCAACTGCTATGCCGAGGGCGTAGACCATGCTCGTGAAGAAATCGAATCCCTGCCAGAGGGCGACTCCGAACAACATACTACCGATGATGACGACTGTAACGGTGAGCCATTTCGCGAGAGATCCCAATTCCTTTTCGAGAGGTGAGGGTACTTCTTCGGTTTCCTGGGTCATCCCGGCGATCTTTCCCATTTCCGTCCGCATCCCCGTTGTGGCAACCAATCCGGTCGCGCTTCCCGACGTTACGGTAGTCCCCATATATGCCATATTGTCCCTGTCGCCCAGCCCACAGTCTTCTTTTATGGCATTCGTCGTCTTTCCCTGCGGCATTGATTCGCCTGTCAGTGCGAAATCCTCGGTCCTCAGGTCGAACGATTCGACTATCCTCAGATCTGCAGGTATCCGGTCGCCTGCCTCGAGTTTGACAATATCGCCGGGAACGAGTCTGACCTGCCCGATCTCGGCCAGGTCACCTCCCCGAAGTACGCGGGCAGGAGAGGTGATCATGTTTTTCAGGCTTTCCAGTATTCTGCTCACTTTGAATTCCTGAACGAACCCGATGATGGCGTTTATGGCAACTATGATGAGCATGACGATGGCGTCACGAGTACTTCCTATAATGAATGATATCGAGGCCGCTACGATCAGTACGATGACAAGTAGATCCTTGAACTGCGAGAGAAAGATCAGCCACCTCGAAACGCCCATGTCGGCGGTGAGCTCGTTAGAGCCGAACTTTTCCAGCCTCCGGTCCGCATCATCTACGGAAAGGCCATTCTGCGAACTTTCCAGCGCATTCAGAGCTTCCTGTACTGTCATTCTGAAATACTTTTTTTCGTCATCCATCAAGGTCTCTTTCGCGTCATAGTGATATTCTCTTTTTCATCTTGCCTGGTGGGCTGTCATGCCAGCTTGTCAGGACAGGCTCCACAGGCGGCAAATCTATTCTGGGCCAGCAACCGGCAAATCGACTCCGACCAGTGGGCTGACTCTAGCATATGTTCGGTTTGATGAAAACCCCGGAAGATTACAACGAGTCATCGGGGAACGGCAAAAAGCCATAGTGCTTTCATTTTTCTCCCGATTTTTCCTCACTTATCCCATAATAGTCCTATATTTTTTTCATTTTCCCCTCGATTTTCCCCTCAGGGTTTTTTCACTTATTCCAGAGTGATTTCAGATTATTCTTTCATCTTTTTTTCTCATTTTTTCTCACTTTTTCTCCACTTTTTTTGATATTTTCATTGACATGGTTTTTGGGTCCATTTCGGGTTGTGGCAATGCTGGCACGGATATTCGGCGTACGGCACGCCTCTCGTCTGTGCTGCGGCGTTATCTCGTTCTTTCCGGCCTGCGTCATTCCAGCCTGCCCGTTCGGGCCATGGTAGGGGTCTGTAGAGGCCCGAAAATCCCATGGTATAA
>JAGLYV010000090.1 GCA_023131975.1 Candidatus Krumholzibacteriia bacterium
TCTTCTTGGCTTTAGCCTTGACCTTCTTCTTGGCCTTGGCTTTTACCTTCTTCTTGACTTTGGCTTTGACCTTCTTCTTGGCCTTGGCTTTGACTTTTGTCTTAGCCTTTACCTTCTTCTTGGCCTTCGCCTTAGTCTTGGCTTTCTTTTTGGTTTTGGCCTTAGCCTTAGTAGCCATCTTGCCCACCCCTTTGAAAAAGTTGAAAGCCTGCCAGCGAACATCCTGCTTTCACTCTCTGTAGAACAACGCAACGGTGAAAATGTGAAAGCGTTTATTTATAGTTGACACATGTTATTCATGTGTAAAAAAAAGTGTCAAGACTTTATTGGAAAAATGCAAAGAAAAATTAAAAAATATTTTTCGAAGTTCACGTTCGCTTCACTCACATTGACATGAAATTTGTCTACTGATATAGTCACGGAAGTTTAAAAATTCAATCAAGGGTCGCGCATGAAAAATCAAACGGCTGTCTTTATAGAAAAAGAAAAAGATCTCTGGGAGTTTCTGAGAACGGAATTCAGGAACGTATATCCACATGGATCGAGAGTGCTGATCAAACTACACATGGGCGAACCCGGCAACAGACATTACATCAAACCAGAACTCGCGGGGAAGATAATCGACCTGCTCAAAGATAACGAATGCGAACCATTCATCTTCGATACTCCCGTGGTGTATGACAGCCCGCGCAACAATCCTGGCGATTATCTTAAAGTGGCGGCCGACCACGGATACAGCAAAGAAAAACTCGGCGTCCCTGTCATCATCAACGACAAAAACACGGCGACGCGCGGCGAACATATGGAGTACGGTCTCGCGAGTTCTCCGTTGGAAGCTGACGGCGTTCTCCTTCTGACACACTTCAAGGGTCATATGTGTTCGGGGATGGGAGGGTCGATCAAGAACGTAGGCATGGGATGCATGTCGAAAGAGACGAAGGGCGCTATACACACCGGGGGAGAACCTGTATACGCGGACGGATGCACAGAATGCGGCGCTTGCGTCGAAAACTGCCCCACCGAAAATATACGACTGGACAACGGTCGTCCGTGGTTCGACGTGAACTGGTGTCCAGGATGCAGCAATTGCATCCTCTCCTGTCCTGTTGACGCCATCAGGCCTAAGGCAGCTATCTTCGACAGACTTCTTTCTGAAGCGGCCGTCCTCGCTCACAAAAAATTCAAAAACGTCTACGCGATAAATGTCATGAAAGGCATGACGAAATTGTGCGACTGTATAGCCGATGCTGGCCCCGTGCTGGTGGAAGACACGGGATTCGTCTGCGCGCCTGACATGCTGACGGTCGACATCGCTTCGCTGGAACTGCTCAAAAAGAAGACAGGCAGAGAAGATATTTTCCAGGAACACAACAAGGTCTCTTCCTGGGGTCACGTTCGCGAGGCAGCATCACTTATGAACAGAGACATGAAAGTAGAGATCGTAGAGATTCCCTGAGAGGCAAAATGAAAGTATGAGATCCCAGCCGATCAAAACAGGTATCCTGATGACACTGGCCGCGGCCGTTTTAGTGTCGACCTCCGTTGATGCTTTCGCGGATCGACTACCCCGACTTCAATTGAAAGGCGTTCCCTTTCATTTTTATCCCGACGCCGAGACTATCGCGAATGCGGAGGATATACGAGACACCGTCACCGTATCGATTGAAAACAATGTAGTGTTCGAGGGAACCGTTTCCACTCTCGCCTCCGACGGAGTAAAACTGGTATTCGACGACACCGGCATCCAGAATGTCCGGATATCAGGGCTGAAGACTCCGACTGTACTCCGGTTCAGAATAATCCATGGCGCGCTGGCCCTCCTTCCTCCGATCATAGCCATCGTTATCGCTCTCGCTTTCAAGCAAGTGGTGATCGCTCTGCTCGCCGGGGTATGGCTGGGCTCACTTGTCGTGACAGGATTCCATCCTGTCATCTCGATCACACGCATTGTGGACCACTACGTGATCAATACCCTGGCCGGACCGGAAGAAGGGGCCGATCACATGTCGATACTCATCTTTACTCTTCTGCTCGGGGGAATGGTCGGCATCACTTCAAGGATGGGAGGCATGCAGGGCATCGTCGCGCGTGTCTCGAAACTCGCGACAGACGCGCGGCGCGGACAGTTCACCGTGTGGCTTATGGGTGTGATCATTTTCTTCGACGACTACACGAACACACTCATCGTCGGCAACTCGATGAGGCCACTCACCGACAGGCTCAGGATCTCGCGGGAGAAACTGTCTTACATCGTGGATTCCACAGCGGCCCCGATAACTTCGCTGGCCGTCATAACGAGCTGGATAGGTTTCCAGATCTCTCTCATCAACCAGTCGTTCATCTCCATGGGCGTCGAACGAAACCCGCTCACGACTTTCGTCTCATCTCTGCCCTACAGCCTGTACCCGATCCTCGCCATATTGTTCGTCCTGCTGATCATATTATCCAGAAGAGACTACTCCTCCATGCTCAGGGCTGAAAGAAGAGCACGGTCCACAGGAAAGGTAAACAGCGACGATGCTGTCCCCCTTTCCTCTCTGGACTCCGACGCGATCTCGCTCGCGAAAGGGGTCACTCCCAGGCTTATCAACGGCATCCTGCCGATCGGCGCTGTCATAGCGATCACATTCGCGGGGTTGCTCATCACGGGACGGTCCTCTCTTATTGACTCGGGAGTGGAGTCTTTCGGTATCTTCGAGATGCTGAAGGAGTCGAACTCTTTCGTCGCGCTCCTCTGGAGTTCGTTCGCGGGCTGTGTTGTGGCAGCCATTCTCGCGCTCGTCCAGAGGCTACTCAATGTCCGCGAGACTGTGGAAGCGTGGGTGAACGGTATCAAATCGATGGTCACCGCCTTCGTCATCCTCGTTCTCGCGTGGTGCATAGGCAAGGTGTGCGTCGAACTGCATACAGCGGAATTCCTCGTACATCACCTCGCGGGCATACTGTCGCCCCGGTTTCTTCCCATGCTCATATTTCTGCTTGCGATCGGGATCTCATTTTCTACCGGGACTTCCTGGGGCACCATGTCGATCCTGACTCCGATAGTGATCCCCCTCGTCTACGGCACGGCCTCTGCCGCCGGGCTCACCGCGTCAGAGATGGAACCGGTACTCCTGGCTTCGATAGCATCCATCCTGTCGGGCGCGGTCTTCGGCGATCATTGCTCCCCCATTTCAGACACGACTATCATGTCTTCGATGGCATCCGGCGCGGATCATATAGACCATGTCAGAACACAGTTGCCCTATGCCCTGACCGTCGGCGCCGTCTCGCTCGTATGCGGATATCTTTTGACCGCGCTGGGTCTGCCCGCCCCACTTTCCATCCTTGTCTCGATAGCCATACTCGTCCTGATCGTATACCTGTGTGGCAAAAGATCTGAAGGACATGCATGAGACCGATCGATATGAGAATCGATAACAGAATGACTATGGAGATCCTCAGGATGTCCGGCCCGATCGCGATAGGAGCGTTGTCCAGCACGATGCTCAACATAGTCGATACCGCCATGGTCGGACGACTCGGCAATGTCGCTCTCGGCGCGGTCGGCCTGGGATCCTTTTTTACCCTGGTCATGATACTTGTCTTCGGCTCGCTCAACATCGGCACACAGGCCATCACTTCCCGACGCCTGGGTGAAGGCAGACAGAAGGAGTTTCCCCGTATCGCCGTGAACGCTACCATACTGGCTTTCGCCATCGGATCGATCATATCGGTGGCAGGTTACTTCCTCTCACCCTGGATATTCTCCCTTCTATCCGATAATGCCGAGATCGTCCGGGTGGGCACTCCATATCTCACGATACGGTTCACCGGTCAGTTCGCCATGGTCCCCATGATCACTCTCAGCGGATTCGTGTTCGGAATGGGAAGAGTCCGGATCCACATGGTCATATCAATACTGGTCAACATCATGAATATCATCCTTAACTGGTTTCTGATCTTCGGCCACTGGATCTTCCCGAGGATGGAAGTACGGGGCGCGGCCATAGCATCTGTCCTGTCGATGGTCGCGGGTCTGATAGTATTTATTATTATCATCTATTTCCGGATCATCCGACCGATCGGACTGAGGCATGGAAAAACGATCGTATCGGGCAGCCTCATGGGCCGGATCGTAAAGATATCCCTTCCCCGGGCTGTACAGTCTCTTTCGCTGACAGGATTCATCATCTTTCTCAGCTTTACAGGCAGAATCGGAGTCGCGGAACTGGCCATCAGTAATATCATCTTCAAGGCCTTCAACTTCACCTTCATGATGGGGATGTCGATAGGGACTGCCTCCGCCACCCTGGCCGGCAGAAGCCTTGGTGAAGGAAAAGAGATGATGGCCGTACGATATGGCTGGCACTCGGCCGGAATAGGCGCGGTCGTCATGGGATTGGTCGGAACGGCTTTCATGTTTTTTCCGAGAGAAATAATGAGCATTTTTACCGATTCACTCCAGACTATAGAAAAAGGCGTGCTGCCTTTTCGCGTACTGGGGGCATTTCAGTTCATAGACGGGATCGGTATCGTGCTTTCGAGGACCCTCCAGGGGACGGGAAGTACGATGTTCGTAATGATCTCCGAAATGATCTGCATCTGGCTCGTAATGATCCCGCTGACCTGGATATCTGTGGAATTACTCGGCGGCAACCTCTTCCTGGTCTGGACGAGCCTTTACGTCTACATAGCCTGTTTCGCCACATTGATGGCCTGGAAATTCAAAGAGGGCGGATGGAAAAAAGTCAGGGTCTGATTTCACACACCGGCCGTTCAGCATTCTTGACATTATATATCCATACACGTATATATGGTTAACGTATCGGGGAGCAGGGTGCCGGGAGAGGTCTGCGGACAGGGAACAGATCGATAGGCAAAGATATGGCGACTGACAGAAAGTCGCTGCGCGAAATGGAGTGAACGATGAATGACGCACTGGGAATCATTATCTTTCTTGTCGTCTGGATAGTCGTAATGAAATTTATCCTGCCGAAGGCCGGAGTCCCTACCTGAATGGGCGGGGCATGCGACGTCGGGGACCGGCGTAAAGACGAAAACAAGAAAAAAAGTAACGACGAGACTGTCGATTGAACGTCGACTGTCTTCTGGTTACATCGACGATCAATAGATGGCAGTGATAACGGAGAGATCGATGCCGATATTCGAATTCATATGTTCTAAATGCGAAGAACAATTCGAGGAACTGGTATCCTCGGCTGACAGCAAGGTGAAGTGTCCTTTCTGCGGCAGTGCCAGGACAGAGAAACAGTTCTCGGCCTTTTCCAGCAGTTCCTCTTCGGGAAGCCATGGAGGAGGGTGCGCCCCATCGGGCGGTGGGTGAAGCCCCTTCTGACAGAACGGCGGTCTGCCGTTTTCAAAACAATGACAAAAAAATGCCCGGAAGAGAATATCTTCCGGGCTTTCTTTATCTGGTAGCCCCTAGGGGAGTTGAACCCCTGATTCATGGCTGAGAACCATGCGTCCTTACCGCTAGACTAAGGGGCCAGAGTTATCTGGCTGGAGAGGGAGGACTCGAACCCCCATCGGCTGATCCAGAGTCAGCTGTCCTACCGTTGGACGACTCTCCAAAGTTATGCAACAAATTACAAAATTCCATGTTGAAATGCAATAGCCTTTTTTAAAATGGTCATGGAGCTTCGACCACGGCCCTCAGCCTTTCAACAGACTTCGATTTACCCAGCAGGAATATCACCTGGAAAATATCGGGAGAGACTTTTTGCCCGCATAACGCCACACGGCAGGGATGTATCAACTCGCCCGCGTCCAGTCCCAACCTGTCGGCAAGAGCCCGGAGAGTCTCCTCGATCGTACTCGAATCGAAATACTGCAGTTTTTCGAGTTCATCGGCCAGTATGGACATATTCTTCCTGCTGCCTGGTTCGCTCAAAAAAGTGTGGAACGCGTTTTCGTCCTTTTCAAATTCGTCCGTATAAAAATATCTGAGCATTTCCGGGATGTCCTTCAACAGCTTCAGCCTGTTCCCGAAGGTATTTATTATCCAGGCCAGCCTCGCAAACTCCTTCTGATCGAATCTGCCCTTTCGCCATCCTTCGACACCGACACTATTCTCGACCGGTTCCGTCCCGGGAACCAGTTTCAGGTCGACCGGCATCTCAGTATCCACCCTGAACTCGGGCGGAATAAGCCCATTCGCCTCCATCTCCCTGTATACCACGACCGTCTTCGCCGGAAGCGACATCTTCTTGAAGTGTTCGGCATTCATATGTTCCATCCTGGCCAGGTCGAATACCGCCGGGTTCTTTGATACTTTTTTCAGGGAGAATTTCTCAATGAGCGACTTTCTCTCGAAATATTCCCGTTTACCGTCCAGTGACCACCCCAGAAGCGCGAGATAGTTGATCATGGCGACAGGAAGATAGCGACTGTCTTTATAGAAATCTATCGAAGTCGCGCCGTGCCTCTTGCTCAGCCTGGTCCGGTCCTCACCCAGGATCATCGGGAGATGGACGAACTTCGGCAGTCTGAACCCGAGCGCCTGGTAAAGATGGGCCTGCCGGGGAGTATTCGATATATGATCGTCCCCCCTGATAACGTGGCTTATCTTCATCCGGGCATCGTCAACGACCACGGCGAAATTATACGTGGGGTTCCCATCCGACTTGATGATCACAAAATCGTCGAGATCTGAATTCGCGAAGGTGAAATCGCCTCTTACGATGTCACGAAAGCGGATCTCGCCCTCGTCAGGCATTCGGAACCGGATGACATGAGGCTGTCCGGCAGCGAGCCTCTCCTCCACATCCTCAACGCTGAGGCCACGGCAGGTCCCATCGTATTTCTGGTCGAGTTTGTTCTTCCTGGCTTCTTCCCTTTTCGCCGACAGTTCATCCGGGTCACAGAAGCAATAGTAAGCCTTACCCTCGTCTATCATCCTGCTGGCGTCCGTATGATAGAGGACTCCCCTGGCCGATTGTATGTAGGGTCCGAATTCGCCTCCCACATCGGGGCCCTCGTCCCAGTCGAGGCCCAGCCATTTCATCCCTCTAAGGATCCCCTCGTACGATTCACTGGTAGACCTGCCGGCATCGGTATCCTCGATCCTGAGGATGAAAGTGCCACCGGTCTTTCTCGCGTACAACCAGTTAAACAGCGCCGTCCTGGCTCCTCCCACGTGAAGGTGTCCCGTGGGACTCGGCGCGAATCTGACTCTTATCTCATTGCTGCTCTCCGACATTCCCTCTACCTGTCCTCCCCGGGTCTTCCTCTCGGAACATCCTTCAGATAGACCGTAAAATCGTCCTCAAGCTTTATCTTTTCTATCATCGAGACGTAATCCATCCCGAAAACCTCTCCCGAAGCCTGATCGAGACTCTTTTCTTCTCCCAGTTTCCCGACGAAAGACAGGATCTCTTTTAGAGTGAACGACTCCATCAACCTCTCAAACATCGTATAGGCTATATAACTGGAAACCCTCACAAACGCCCTGTCCTCGACCATATCAAGATGCCTGTCCAGCTCCTCCACCTCGGGATTGAAGCCCAGCATCTCGGTCTCGAACTCTATCGCCTGCATCTGAAGAATCGGTTTTTCGTTCGCGACGAAAGAGGCTATACCTTCCCTCAACCAGGTCGGTATCTTTCCATCCGACTTCCTGTTGAGAGCCATCTGTGCCAGTTTCTGGGTCAACCCTATCTGCGCCAGCGAACGGCGCGTAAAGATATCATACCTTTGCATCATGATATTGAAGGGCATGAAATATAGAGTGTCTCCCTGAATTACTCCGCAATGCCACCAGTCTTTTTTCGTCAGATATTTATACTCGGCAAGGTCCTTGGCGCCGATGATGACTACCTGTCCATCAGCCGGCCTTCCGATATGTTTGACTACTTCCTGGTCAGCTTCGTAAGCGTACCCGAAATTGTTGGTAGAAATGAATTTTGCGATGTTGGAAGGGGGATAGTGAAGCGCTATATCCTTGTTGGCAATGACTCCGCCCCGCACAGGGTGGTACTCATCTACAAGGATCCCATACCCCTCCATCGGGGCAAGAAGAGAATCCGGCACGCGGAAATCTTCTTCCGAACTTTCCTTCTTCGAATCACCACCGCATCCGTTGACAAGACCAGCGGCAAGAAGAAATATCATCATGACCATCAGCTTATTCTTCGGCAGGCTCATTATCCTCTCCTTTTCCATACAGGTTTCTGACCGTGCGCCCTGTTTTCTCTATCTCCGACCCATTTTCCGATCTCAGGAAAGTTTCCAGTTCTCCCCTGTCGGAGGAGGACGTCTTGAGCCAGTCCCTGGCGAAGTCCCCCCTGTCTATTCCTTCGAAAAGTCTTTCCATAGCCTCTTCGGTCTCCGGTGTGATGATGCTCTCGCCGTATTTCAGGCCTCCGTATGCCGCGGTGCCACTGATCATTTCACGCATCCCGGAAAATCCCTTCTCCGTGATCAGGTCCACTATTATCTTTAATTCCTGGACGCATTCGAAATAGGCCACCTCAGGACTGAATCCCTTTCTGACGAGAAGTTCCCAGGCCTTTTTTACAAGAGCCGGCACTCCTCCGCAAAGAACAGCCTGTTCTCCAAATATGTCGCTGACGGCCTCTTCCCTGAAACTTGTCCTGAAACCGCCGATCCTGAGGCACCCAAGACCGGCTGCGACGGCCAGCGCGATATCCCAGGCATTGCCGGACACATCGTTCTCCACACCGATCAGTCCGGGAAGCCCCGAACCTTCGAGGTAGGAACTCCTCACACTCTCGCCCTGACCCTTGGGCGCGACCAGGATGACATCGTGATCCGTCGTTTCGATCTTTCCAAAGGCCACAGCGAAACCATGAGCGAAACAGATGGCAGCGCCGGGCCTGAGCCTGTCCGATACCACCTCATCGAAAAGTCTGCCCTGGACCTCATCGGGAAGAAGATATATCAGGACATCCGCGGTCTCCGCTCCATCCTCTATGGACAGGGGAGCAAACCCGTCCTCTATCGCCCTGTCCCATCCATTTCCCCCGGGCCTCGCCGCCACACTGACATCTATCCCGCTGTCACGCAGGTTCAACGCCTGGGGACGTCCCTGATTACCATATCCCATGACGACCACCCTGGTGCCATCGAGCACTCCGATGTCCGCGTCACTGCTCTTGAGTATCTTCATCCTTTTACCTTCATTTCAGCTCCAAGTATCTATAACAGACTATACTTATAGTAGCAAGCGCATAGTAGAAACCACTTGACAAAGGGTCGTTTTTTTATACTATTCCCTGAGTGTGGCGGTGTAGCTCAGTTGGTTAGAGCAGCGGAATCATAATCCGCGTGTCCGGGGTTCAAATCCCTGCACCGCCACCAGATGACTTGACCGGACTTACCCCCTTCCGAAGAAATCCTATGGAATGCGTTGATAAAGTAATGGGTTGGGTGTCACAGAACAGCCTTCTGTCCCGGGGCGACAGGATCATCGTCGCTGTCTCCGGGGGGCCGGACTCCATCGCTCTGCTCACGATCCTTCACACCCTCGCCGCGGAACTGGACCTTACCCTTGCCGCGGCCCATTATGACCACCTGATCAGGAAAGGGACCGAACGGGAAAAGACCCTGGTCGAAAAACGTTGCGCATCTCTCGACATCCCACTGATCGCCGGGTCAGGCGACGTCCCGTCTGCTTCAAGGAAAACCGGAAAGGGGATCGAGGAAACGGCCCGAATGATGAGATATCGCTTTCTCGAAGAAGCGGCGACCCGCTGGCAGGCCGATGCGGTCGCACTCGGCCACAACAGGGACGACCAGGTCGAGACTATCCTTCATCATATCATCCGGGGAACAGGGATGAAGGGCCTCACTGGAATGCCGACAAAACGGGGAATATTCATCAGGCCTGTCCTCTGCTGTTCGCGTGACGAGCTAAGGTCGATGCTTCGCTCCGAAGGCATCCTTTACGCTATCGACCCCAGCAATCGGGATAACACTATTTTGAGAAACCGGATCAGAAACAGACTTCTCCCCTGGCTGAGGCGTGAATTCAACCCATCCATAGACGACTCCCTGTTGAGGATGAGGGAAAATCTCTCTGAAGGCTGGGAGGCGCTTTCAGCCCCGGTAGCCAGCCTGCTGAACGGGCTGGCAGGTTCGATCGATCAGCAGAAAAATGGAAGTCCCGATATCACCCCCCCCCTCGACGTCAACGGGGGGAAAGATCTGCCGACAGCCGTGACCATATCCCTTGCCGATCTTTCCGGGTTGACCGATTATCAGCTTTACCTGCTTGTCGACGGGGTGCTTCGCGAACGTTTCGGAGTGGTCCAGGATGTGGGAAAATCTCATTTCGACGCGGCCAAAAAACTTGTCAGAAATGGCCGGTCGGGGAGCAGAACGCGGTTTCCTCACGGTATTTCCCTGTACCGTGAACAGGAAAATATCAGATTCGCTCCTACATCCGGGGAAAAGGCACCACCGATCAACACAGAGATCCTGATTCCGGGAGAAGGGACATATTCCATTCTTCCGTGGTTTGAAAAGGCTGTTTTCGAAAGGATCCCGATTTCTGATACCGGCCCGCCGCAAAGAGACCACGACCGGAGGCAGGGCGGTCCGGACCCGAAGACCGGCAGCTCCGGCAACCGCGAGATCACAGCTATCCTGAGACCATCGGGATTTCCTCTCAGATTCAGAAAAAGAAAACCTGGCGACAGGCTGGTCCCGCGGGGAATGAAGGGCCGGAAAAAACTCAGCGACATATTCATCGACAGCAAGGTGCCGCTTCACAAAAGGGAGCTGATACCTGTAATGGAAGATCCCGACGGGATCGTGTGGGTACCCGGCATTGTGATGGCCGAGAGGGCAAGGGCCAGTGAAAAGGACAAATACGCACTTCGCGTGAGACTGATCGAAACTTCCAGCGGAAAATGAACCGGAGGCAACGGAGAAAAATCCAGAAAATGAATGTGCGTATCTATGGATTGTGCTAGAATCCTTAAAATGCAGTCAATGGCCTCTATTTAAAGACCGGGTATGATCGAATACAGGGAAATAATCTCGTCAGACAAGATAAGCGACAGGGTCAGGGAACTCGCGGGAGAGATATCGAAAGACTACCCCGATTCTGTCCCCCTCTTCATAACCCTCCTCAAAGGGGCCTTCATTTTCACCGCGGATCTCGTCCGCAACCTGTCGATTCCTCATGAGATCGATTTTATCACACTGTACAGCTACGACAACGGCAGGCGCAGAAGCAACGATGTCAGAATGGTGAACCACCTCAGAACCGATCTTGCGGGAAGGGATATCATCCTCATCGACGAAATAGTCGACACAGGACACACCCTCACAAGGCTTATCGAGACGATTGAAAAACAGCCGGTAAGCAGTCTCAGGATCTGCACACTCCTCGACAAACCATCAGCCAGAAAAGCTGAAGTCCCCGTCCATTACAGTGGTTTCAAGATTCCTGACATATTCGTCGTCGGATACGGCCTGGACTACAGGGAGAGGTACAGAAATCTTCCCTTCATCGCGGAAGTGACGATCACTGATAAGGAAAAATCAATATCTGCCAATAGGGACAGTCAGACACTGAAAAAATGACCATCCGCGACCCCGGCTCCGACCGGTCCCGGAAGGCCAGAGTGGACGAGCCCTGATCCGGCGCGGGACATAAACGGAGTTTAGGGCTGAACTCGTTCAATATTCTTGGACAACCGGTGGGTTTTTGTTTATCTTGCGCATAGTAACTTTAAATAAAACAAGAGGATGTTGATGAATAACATGGACAAGAACAGAAAAGACAAAGATCCGCACAAGAAATGGATTCCTCCGGTAGGAGGAGGGGGTGGACAGAAGCCGTCCAGATCTATGGCACTCTGGGTCATGGTAGTGATCCTCTTCTTCCTTGCCTATCTGATGTTCAACTCGGCGAGGGAAAAGGAATGGCCCATAAATTACACCCAGTTCATAACCGAAGTCGGCGGCGGCAACATCGAAAGTGTGAAGATAAAGGGACTGGAAGTAAGGGGAAGACTGCTCAGCCCGATCATCATCCCCACCGGCGGGGAGGGCACATCGATAACAAGCTTCAAGGTAATACTTCCCGCGGAAGACAAGGACCTCCCCCAGAAGATCTGGGACAGCAATCCCAACGTTAAGATCGAGGGCGAATTTCCGGGAAGCTCCATCTGGGTAAAGGCCCTCGCTACCGCGCTACCTCTCATCGCTCTGCTGGTGTTGTGGGTCTTTCTCATGAGACAGATGCAGTCCGGTGGAAACAAGGCATTCTCGTTCGGGAAAAGCAAAGCCAAGATGGTGGGAACAAACGTCCCCAAGATAACCTTCGACGATGTAGCCGGCACCGACGAGGCGAAGGAAGAGCTCCAGGAGATAATCGAGTTCCTGAAGGATCCAAAGAAATTTCAGAAGCTGGGCGGAAGAATACCCAAGGGAGTGCTCCTTCTCGGGCCTCCGGGAACGGGCAAGACTCTTCTGGCCAAAGCAGTAGCCGGCGAGGCCGACGCGCCGTTCTTCAGTATGAGCGGTTCGGATTTCGTCGAGATGTTCGTCGGAGTCGGCGCGAGCCGTGTACGCGATCTTTTCGACAAGGGCAAGAAACATGCTCCCTGCATCCTCTTTATCGACGAGCTGGACGCGGTAGGCAGGCAGAGAGGCGCGGGACTCGGCGGCGGCCATGACGAACGTGAACAGACTCTCAATCAGCTGCTGGTAGAGATGGATGGATTCGAGACGAACGAGGGAGTCATCCTCCTGGCGGCGACCAACAGACCCGACGTACTCGACCCGGCCCTTCTCAGGCCTGGCAGATTCGATAGAAGGGTCATCGTCGATATGCCCGACATGCGGGGCAGGCTGGGAATCCTCAAGGTACACACCCGTAATGTCCCTCTCGCCGACGATGTAGATCTCGAGATACTCGCGCGAGGTACTCCGGGGATGTCCGGCGCGGATATCGCCAACCTGGTCAACGAGGCTGCCCTGATGGCGGCAAGACTGAACATGGACAAGGTCTACATGGACAATTTCGAAGAGGCCAAGGACAAGGTGTTCCTCGGACCGGAACGCAGGAGCAGAGTCGTCAAGGAGGATACGCGCAGGATGACCGCCTATCACGAGGCTGGCCACACCATCGTCGGGTCTTTCCTTGAAAATGCCGATCAGCTTCACAAGGTCACTATCATCCAGAGAACTATGGCGGGAGGCGTCACTTTTTTCCTTCCGGACGACGACCGGCTTCTCTACATGTCTCGTGATTACCTGATGGATTCCATATCGACGGCGCTCGGTGGCAGGGTCGCCGAAGAACTCGTCCTCAAACGCATCGGCACAGGAGCACAGGCAGACATCAAACAGGCCACAGCGATAGCCCGCAAGATGGTGACACGCTGGGGGATGAGCGAAAAACTCGGCCCGATCGCTTTCGGTGGCAGTGAGGAACAGGTATTCCTCGGTCGTGACCTGGCCACCCGCAAGAACTATTCGGAACAGACAGCGCGAGAGATCGACGAGGAAATCAAAGATATTATCGATATCTGTTACAGGAAGGCCCATGATATTCTTGGTGAGCATATGGGCAGCCTGCATCGTGTCGCTGAAGCGCTGCTGGATCGGGAATCCCTCGATGCTGAAGAGATAAAGATCCTCATCAGTAACGGAACGCTCCCCCCTGCCAAAAGGCAGCCCATGAACGGAAGACCTTTGCCCGGGAACGACGCTGTGGCAGACGAAGGCGAGCCTGGAACGGGCATCGAAAATAAAACTGAAACCGTCGAAGAGAATACCGGGTCCGGCGATGCGCGGGAAGACTCCCGGGAGACCCTGGATCCTGAACCGGACGACAAGGGAATGGACGACAAACCCGAAAACAGGGGCGGTCCCTGATTTAAACTGACATCGTGGAAGTGATCCGCTGTGGATAGACCGGGCGGATCATTCTCACGGTCAATCCATTATGACTCGATACCCACTCAGAATGATCTTTTCCCGCGGTCCGGAAACACTGAAAAGACACTTCGACCGCGCGGGAGTGACTCCCGCCGGTATCAGGATAATGGCATCGAAGACGAAAAACCTTGTCATTCGCGCCGACGGACTCTCTGCTGCTGCCGCAAATATAATCAAACAACAACTTCTGTCTCTGGGAGGCGATGCCGCGGTACACAGGGACGTCATCCAGGGCGGTCCTGAGGCTTCTACCGTATTCCTGATGGGAAACGAAAGAAGACTCCGGGCCCTCGCGGAACGACTCAGGGGTCAACCGTTCGGACTTGAAGAATTGGGGAAGGAAGTCAACAACCAGCTCGACCTTCACTCTTCTCCCCCGCTATCGATCAGGCTCCGGGACACTTCGATAGACCTGTCGAACGGAGTTCTCATCATGGGCATACTGAACGTCACGCCAGACAGCTTCAGTGATGGAGGCAGGTTCATCGAACCTTCCGAAGGACTCGATCGGGCGCTCGAGATGGTCGAAGAGGGCGCGGGGATCATCGACATCGGAGGCGAGTCAAGCAGGCCCGGCGCGACTGGATTGAATGTAAAAGAAGAACTGTCGAGAGTCATGCCCCTGCTGGAAAGACTTCAGGGCACCCTCCCCGTCCCCATCTCTATCGATACCAGAAAAGCCGCTGTCGCCGATGCGGCTGCCGATGCCGGGGCTTCGATCATCAACGATATAAGCGGGCTCACACATGACGAAGCGATGACAGACACAGTCATTCGTCGGGGTACCGCGGTAGTAGTCATGCATATGCTCGGAACACCGGAAACGATGCAGGACGACCCCTCATATTCGGACCCCGTGAGCGAAATCGTCTCATGGCTCGAAGAAAGAGTCACGGTTTTGATCAACGCGGGAATCGAGCGCGAAAAAATAATCATTGACCCGGGGTTGGGTTTCGGGAAAAGATTGCGGGACAATCTTGAGATCCTGGAACAGGCCGGTGATTTCCATTCACTTGGATTTCCCGTATTGATGGGTCATTCCAGAAAGAGTTTCATAGGGACCATTACGGGAAGGGAGCCGGCTGACAGGCTGGCCGGAGGCCTTGCCGCGGTCGGGGCCTGTCTCGATGCCGGCATCCAGATCCTGAGAGTGCATGATGTCGGGGCGACTGTGGATTTCGTTAAGACATGGAAAGCAATTAATCGAAAGGATGACGGTTCTTGAATCCCTTTCATTTTAATCTTACAATCGACATTCTCGATATTATCATCGTGGCCTTTCTTTTCTACAGGCTTTTCCTCCTGTTCAGGGGTACTCGCGCGACACAGATGTTCATAGGCCTCTTTCTCCTTATCATCCTTTCCTTTGTGGCACAATGGCTCAATCTGAACGCTCTGAACTGGATCCTCAGCAGTCTCAAGACCGTCTGGGTGATCGCCTTCGTAATCCTGTTCCAGCCGGAACTCCGCAAGGCACTGACCCAGATGGGGCAGAACAGGTTCATCGGCATGTTTCTCAAGGTCGAGGAATCGGGAACCATCAGCGAGATAGTCAGGGCCTGTCATCAACTCACACAGAAAGGCCTTGGGGCCATCATAGTGATAGAACAGGACGTCGGACTGCGAAACTATATAGAAACCGGTACTTCCCTCGATGCGAAAGTGACCAGTGATCTCCTGGTAACTGTCTTCACCCCTCCGAGTCCTCTGCACGACGGAGCGGTGATCATAGAAAAGAATCGAGTCCTGGCCGCCGGATGCATACTGCCTCTCTCTCAGAACCCCAGGCTTGGAAGGGCCCTCGGAACAAGGCATAGAGCGGGCCTCGGCCTGTCGGAAGAGACTGACGCGATAACGATCATTGTAAGTGAAGAGACGAGCATGATATCGCTGGCCAGATCAGGCAAGCTCAAACGCAAACTCGACATCAACAGCCTGCGAAACGAACTTGTCGAACTTATCGGTGTAAAAGCGAAGGAGCAGGCGGCAACTGTCTGATCCAAATTCTGTTATCAGACGTCGCACCCGCTCCTGTACGGCCTTCAGGCTCGAAACCCCGGTCCACACAAACGACCCCACCCCACACATCAGGACCGGTTCCATCCAGCCTTCCTGCTGCCGTTACCATACATCGCAATTCAGGTGCCGAAACAGCGGACAATCGACGGAATCCTGTAAACGACGTTCCACCAATACGATAGGAAAGTCAGCGTGCTGCGGCAGGACCAATGGGCTGCCTATCGATCGTCAACAGGATAGACATGCCTTTCACGAAAATTACAAAAAAAGACGAAAGGAGAACACCTTTCGCCGCATGTACACAGAGGTAACAATGTAAACTATAATTATTCCTTTATGATGCCTCTGTCGACCAGCTTTACCAGGTTCTTGACTATTGTAAGATCGAATTTATCTCCCTGCCCGAGGAGCAGATCGAGAGCTTCCCTGTGCCCAAGAGCTTTGCGGTACGGCCTGTTACTCGTCATAGCATCAAAACTGTCAGCAACGGCGACTATCCTGGCGCCCGTCGATATCTCGTCCCCCTTCAATCCGTCAGGATACCCGTTCCCGTCGAGGCGCTCATGGTGATGCCTGACCAGGTCGCATGCCGATTCGAGAAACTTCATGTTCTTGATGATATTAGCCCCCACCTCGGGATGGCTTCTGACTACTTCCCACTCATTGTCGGTCAATTCCCCTGGCTTGTTCAGAATCGTCTCGTATACTCCCAGCTTTCCTATGTCGTGCAATACGGCTCCGAAACTGACGGTATCGCGCTGATCTTTGTCCATTCCCATTTCTTCGGCGAGCGCACGGGCATACCCGGCCACTCTTTCCGTGTGACCTTTCGTGTAGCTGTCTTTCGCTTCGATAGTCGATACGAGTACCTTGATAGTGGAGAGATATGTATCCTGCAGTTCGGAGTACAATCTCGAGTTCTCAAGCCCCGTCGCGGCGGACGAGCAGATGGACCTGAGCATGGCCAGATCTTCCCTGTTGTATGGAAGTTTATTGATCTTCTCCCCGAGAAAAATAATCCCGGTAAGATGGGAATTCACTATCAGGGGGTAACAATAGGGAAACCCAAGGTCCCGCAGAAAAACAGACTCCCTGGCAACATCCTCCGGTAATCCACGATCCTGAAGATATACGACGTCTTCTTTACTGAGCAGATACTTGGAGAGTCCGTCACTTCTTGTCAGCCGGACGGCCTTGAGAACGTTGTTCCTGAGCCCCTTCCCTCCCACATAGGAAAGATAGCGATCGGTGTTTTTCTCAGCGTAAAAAAGCGCCACCGAATCTATGGCAAGCTGGCCGATCACTGTCAGGAAAAAGACATGGGTCAACTCTTCTGGATCACGAAGTCTGTTGAGGTCCTTGCTCAAACTGAACAGGGTCTCGAAATCCAGGATCTTCTTCTTCAACTCCCTGTTGATGCGCTTGTAATCCTTCTGTCCCTGCTCCAACTCGTCTTCGAGGATCTCGTTTGCCTCTCTGAGGTTTTTTCGTCCATTGGCCTGCACGAGGAAATTGTCTATCTTCGCCAGGACTTCCTTGACAGAAAATGGCTTTTTTATATAATCCTGAGCTCCGGAGTTGAACCCTCGGAGCATCGTATCGGGTACGGAATTGCCCGAGATCAGAATGACAGGCACATCGTTGTTCACGTCTCTGGAACGGATCTCGTTACAGACGCTGAACCCGTCTTTGCGGGGTAGTCCCACATCCAGCACCACAAGGTCCGGATGGTATTTCTCATACGCTTCGAGTGCCGATACCCCATCGTAAGCTGATTCAGTCCTGTAACCGTTGCTCTGGAGAGACTCTGTGATGATCTCTACAACGTTGGGATCGTCATCGACTACGAGTACGTTCTTGATCACAGCATACCAGCTTTCAGGAAACCGTCACTCCTGGCCGTACGGACCTGGCCATCTCTTTTTCTATGATTTTAGCAAACTGTCTCACGACTTCCCGGTCATACCTCAACCCATAGTTTTCCCTGAGCGTGTCGAGCGCTTCCTTCGAAGACAACGCGGGCCTGTTCGGCCTCTCGTTGATCATTGCCGAATAACTTTCCACCACAGATATGATCCTGGCACCCAACGGGATCTCCTTGCCTCTAAGACCGCGCGGATAACCCTCCCCGTTGAACCTTTCGTGGTGGCTCAGAACAATATTTACTACGTGATCGTCGAATTTCATGCGCCTCAACATCTCCGAACCGTCTTCAGGATGTTTGTTGATGATATTCCATTCTTCCCTCGTGAGTTCCCTCGGACTTCTCACGATCAGATCGCTGACTTTTATCATCCCCATATCCCTCAACACAGTGCCGTACACAAGATCCTTGAAGTGTTCTTCGGGATAATTCATATTTTTCGCCACCATGCCTACATACCTCGAAACAAACTCCGATGTTCCCGTAAGCATCGTGTTTTCCTCGATCAGTGAGATGAGAGTCTTTACGATCCCCAGGGTCCGCCCGTGTTCGCGTTCGAGCATCAGGGCGTTCTGGTATGCGCCTGCCGCCACGTTTATAAGGATCTTCATGAACTCGAAGTCCTCTTTCTTCATCCCTCTGCCCGAGATCCTTCTTCCCAGAAAAATCAGTCCGGCGACTCCCTCGCTGATCCTGAAGGGACAGAAGTATTCTATGCTGGTACTTTTCAGCATATCGAGCGTTTCTTCGTCAAATGACCCGGCGTCCACACTTGTCACATCGTGAATACCCGCGATCTTTCTCTCTATATCGACAGGTATCGAAAATGACCGAATATCTTTTTCGCTTACCCCCTTCATCAGCGTGGGGACATAGGAATCTTCAATCCTCTCGAAGAATACAGCCGATTCCACTCCCCCCTGGGCGATAGAGGTGAGCAGAAAGATGTCGAGAAGGTTTTTCTTGTCACGGATCGCGTTGAAATCAGCGCTGATCGAAAGGAGTGTCTTGAGTTCCAGCAGGCGCCGTTTCAGCTTGATATTGATATCAACCTTATCTTTTTCTTTAGCGGGTTCGACATTTTTCATCCCGGCATCGCTGGACGATCCGGCAGCCTTGTCACCCTGTGTACCGTTGAATATCTCCGAAATTATACCTTTACCCCCGACCCGGGCCTCCTGTGCCGCCGTTTCCACGGTCGAATCGGCTTCATCAGCGGAAGGATCTTTCTCTTCGGGGACCTCACTATCTTCTTCAGATCTTTTATCGAGATCCCGATCGCCATCCACCTTTTCCTCATCATCCTCGAAATTGCCGTCATACGACATCAGGATCACGTCGGATACGACCGCGGGAGAATCTTCGTCCGCGTTCTTCTCTTCGACAGACAGGGCCTCGAGGACTTCTTCAGTCTTCGCCAGAAGATCAGCATCATCTTCGTTGACGATCGGAGCGACTGGAATATCATCATCGTCAGCGTCTTCGCCCGGAACGACATTCAATGGCGTACCCGCAGCCTCTTCATATGACTTGTAGACCTGTATATCGATCTCATCATCCCTGAGAAAATCAAGCACGATATCGTTAGTTATAACGAATCTTACCTGTCTTCCCTGCTCATTCTGGGAAACGACGAAGGACCGGAGTATCTTCGCCACTCCCCCACCCAGGGAAGACAATTCTGTAAAATCAAAGATCACATGCCCGAATTCTCTCTGGACACATTCCTTGACAAGATGATCTATCTTTTCATTTTCATGAAACCCCAGTTTACCGCTGACGCGAAATGCCGCTATCTCAGCGCTGCCGGTCTCAATTCTCTCAAATCTTGTCTTTGGCATCTACCTGCTCCTGACGAGCCCGTTCTATTCCGCGCCAGTGAATACTTCTTCCTGAGAGAGCCATCTGTCCAGGACACTCCTCAGGAACCTCCATTCACTGCCGACTTTCTTGGCCGGGATCTTCTTTTCTTTGGCTAGACGGCAAACCGTCTTTACATGCATTTTCAGATAATCCGCGGCTTCCACAGAAGTCATTACCTCGTTGGCGTCGTCATGCCCACCGATGATGATGTTACCGTAATCGCGCTGTTGCTGTTTCTCCATGACAACCTCTCTGTACTTTGATCACTGTCCCGGGGAAACTCTGCCCGGGATCTTTCGCTTAATTACACACGCGAAATCCTGTCACTGACAGTACTCTCGACTTCTTCCTCCTCTACAGAAAAACCCGACTCTTCCAGAGATCCGCCATATCCCATTACCAAAGAGTATTTATCAAGAACGAGTCCCGCCTCAAGCACGGGATACTCGGTTTCCCCGATATTCAGGATCGTCCTCGTTACCGAAGCCCATTCTCCTCCGGTCAGTTGGTCGATTATTCCCTCGACCTCATTCCCGGATGAATCGAAAAATATGCCAAGCCGCTTCTCTGCAAGCCCCATAATTGCTATATGGCTGTTACCACTTGAGATATCGACTTCTTCGGGAGCGATTTCTCCCAGCGAGCAGACCGGAATATTCTCCCCTTTGAACTGGATATGCCGCATACTGCCCGATTCCTTTATCTCTATACTACTCGCGTCGAGTACCGTTTCTACGGTCCTCGAAGGGATCGCTACGCTGACTCCCGAAGCGGTAAAGAGATGGTAGTCGGTCATGACCGAGCTGCGCGGGAATGTAAATACGAACCTTCCGTCGGCGCCGCCACCCGGCTCGACCCACAACAGGCAACTCCACTTCTTGAGCAATCCGCGGGCCTTGAGCAGTCCCCTGTAAAACGCAACCGCATCGTCCCTGTCTATCTCCGAATCTGACAGGAATGTATTCACATTATCCTTCAGCGTCGCTACCAGGAATGACCCTTTGTTCTCGATTCCAAGATCTATGTCCAGGCTTTCTTCGCCATTTCTCTGCATTCTGCAAATATCGAACAACAGGTGCTCGAGGATGCCGGCCAGATCGGAGGCAACCTCTCTCTCCATGGGAAAACTGTCGGTTCTCATCGTCGTACCGATATCCCATCCACGCATACGACTGTTCATTGCTATGAAGTCCTCGACTCCGTCCAGAACGGTCCTGCTCGAGACCTTTGCCTTGAACATTTTTCCCATATCCCCTATTCGTCCCAGGATGTTTCCAACAAGACCCAGGTAGAACTCGCACTCGCCGAATGAAAGCTCAAGGTCTCTCATAAGTACTGAATTCTCTTCAGGATCGGCAAGATAATCGAGATACCTCTCCCTTACCTTTAAAAGGGAGTTTTGAAGCCTGTCAATAGTACCGAAGCTACCCTGCGAACCGTCATCTGCTCCGTTGTTTATCGCCGGTGCCTTTTCCATCATGGATGACTCGTCACCCGAAGCAGGTTCCAGCAATACGGAGCCCAGCTCTTCGAACTCCGCGTCATGAGACTCGGACCCGTGGTATGACTCTTCCATCAACACACTGATCTCCTGCTGAATACCGGAAAGATTCTGTTTTATAGCTTCGTCGTTCAGCTCTCCGGAAACGACGTCTATGGCGATCTGTTCCTCATTCTCCAGTATCTCCGAGACGATCTGTGAAATATTCTCGTCCCAGCATCCTGTCGAATCCGCGATCCTGACGAGCAGTTCACCGAACATGGACAATGTGATGCTCCAATCCTCCAGCCCCAGCATCTTCGTGCTTCCCACGAGGAGCCTGTTGGCGAAACATGTCTTTCTATAGGCTGCTTCCCGGAACAGTTCGCCTGCCGAATGGCTCATGAGCTCATTAAGCTTCGATACATGATCGTTGATCTGTTCACCAAAAAGTGCTGTATTCTCTTCACCAAGTCTTATCAAAGCCTTCACCCCTGTTACTGAGAAGGTGTCTGTTTAACGTATTCTGTGGCTCCCAGCTCGAACAGATCGTAAATCGGTTCTTTGCTATCATCGGTTTCCCCGGCAGCCGTCTCCGTATCTTTCTGAGTCGCCTGAGCATGATTCATGTCTACTGCCTCACGGATCGTCTCAGTCATCCGTTCCATCATCTCTTCCGGTGAATCATCATTGACAGATTTCCCGGCAACCTCGACTATCGCCTGCTTTTCAGCAATGTCTTCATGCGAGTCTTCCCGGGCAATCTCGACTTCGGGAACTGCTTCCTCAATAAGTGCTTCCTCGACAGGTGCTTCCTGTGAAGTCCCTTCCTCCTCCGCACCTATTTTGACCCAGCGATGTCCTGGCATTTCCATCATGTCATCGCCAGGCTGCGGACCATCGGTCTGTCCCTCGGGTACTTTTCCCTCGGGTACTTTCGGTGTCTCCACTTCAGGAACCTTCTCAGGTTCGACTTTTTCAGAGTCCTCGATCGTTATACTCTTGCTGTCTATATGTGTATCCGCTTCGATGAGGTCATCGGGTTCCCAGCTGTTGCTCCTGTCGAGTACCAGATTGTCATCCTCTACCTGATCACTGGCTTCTTCTTCGCTCTCCCGACCGAACGACACGAACGAATCTGACGATCCGGAACTTTTATTCGTCTCGATCACAAAATCATCTTCGAGGCTATCATCGATCCGGTCACCAGACAGGACCTTATGTATCTCTTCGTTAAAGGTATCGATCTCGCTGCCGAGAGAGGTGACCCTCTCCTGCAGAGAATGGTTCTTCATCTCTATCATATTCGATATCTCTGAAAGAGATTCGGTGATCCCTGAAGTATCAGGGGACAAGCCGGCAGGAGAGACAGTACCAGTCTCCAGAGTCTGGAGCCCTGTACCGATCCTGCGGGACGTATCGGATATCTGCATGCCCAGCTTGTTGAAGCGTTCCGCTGTCGACCTGACTTTCTCGGCGAACTGGGCCAGATCCTGTTCGGATATATCACCCCTGGCCGCCATCAGTGCAATATTGAGCGCCAGACCGTTGTTCTCCTCGGAAAACTCGTTCATCGCCCTGCTGCCGTCATCAAGGATAACGAGAGCCTCTCTGATGTCAGTAACGACCTGGTGGGCATTCCCTCCATCCGTAGCCTGTTTGGCCGGCCCGACATTTTCGAGCTCTTTTACCGTATTGTTCAGGCTTCCGACAGCTCTGGCGATCTCGATGATATCATCGTTGGAACCACCGAGCGATTCCATCCACTTCCCGAATGATAACGCCGCTCTCGCGATGACCTGACGACCCGCTTCGGACCTGTCATCCTTCCCGCCTTCAGAACCTGAAACATGGTCCGCCACTTTCCGGACAAGCGATTCATACCACTTTCCTTCCAGAATGGTCTCATTTATTCCTTTTCCGCTGAGTACCGACTCGATTTCCATCTCGAGATCTACCGACTGTGATTCATCCACCCTGCTGCTGAGTTCCCCGGAGATCTCTCTTATCTGATCCCCATAGTTACGCAGTATGCCCTGCAGCTCTGGATAGTTTGACAACTTGGCTATCTGAGCCGGATTGGTCAGGTCGTCTATGCTGCCGGCCAGGGATATCATCTTTCTATAATCCTGCCCCGAGGACAGGTAGGACTTGTACCGCCTGACAGCCGAAGCTATTGTGAAATACGCGATCAAAGCTATGAGAATGACTCCTGCCACCATCGGATACATCTCTTTGAAGAATCCGAATGAATCGACCACCCACTTCGAATCGGTCGTATTCAACCAGGTCAGGCTGATGTTATAGACATTTACAAGGTAGTATCCGACCCCGAAGCTGGTGACTACCAACATCAGAGCTACAAACATCCCGATTTTCCAGGGTGATGTCAGAACGGGTCTCTTCTCTGATTTTCGCAATTTGGTCTCCTTTAGGGCAGAACCAGGCCTGCCAGCCAGGTTAAATATATTTTTTTCGTACTCAGCTGCTATGTGCCGTGGGGGGGGAAGCGCAAAGATTATGCCAAGGAAGAATCTAATACAACTGGCAGTATTGATAAGGCGTTATAGGGAATTTCAAAGCACGGGGCGTAAACCGGAGGACTAATATGCCAGCATTAAATGCGTTTTGCAAACCGGGCGGAAAGAAACAGAAATGGTCTTTTTTTTACGATTCAGGGCCTGCATCCGGCCTGTCGACCGGAGGCAGGCGATCTTCTGGCGCTGACATGATCATCCCGTACAGCGCGCGCGTCTCTATTTCCGGCTTTTCCTGCCCAGGGAAGCATAGAGGGGAGGAAACCTGTCATTGATAAGATGATTACCCGAAGTGATGTTCTTGTTTCTGGCCTCTTCCAGATCTATCTCGATGACCTTCAAAGACTCGCTCCGGTCACCTGCCGACACGAGTACCTCTCCCCGGGGATTCACGATCTGGCTCCCGCCCGTGAAAGCAAGGTCCATCGTACCCCGCTTTTCCACACCTATCCGGTTGGCTGTAACGGAGAATACACCGTTTTCGATGCTTCGGATCTTCATTCCGCTCTGTCCCCAGGGCAGCACAAGGTTGGCCGGGTGAGCCAGAATATCGGCGCCTTTCAGGGTCAGCACCCTGCTGACTTCGGGAACGATCCAATCGAAACAGATCATTATCCCAACGGTGGCATCTCCCGCCTTGACCGTCTTAAGGGCCGTGCCTGGCTGGAAGAACAGCTTTTCCCGGTCAAAAAGATGTACCTTCTGATATACGTCGACCTTACCCTTGTCCGAGATATAGACAGCTGAGTTGTAGACCTTGGAACCCGATTTCTGGGCCATACCGAAAATGAGGTTCAGACGCTTCTTTTTCGCGACTTTTTTCATCTCCGAGACTGTATAGCCCGTCCTGGTGTTTTCCGCCAATCCCTTGAGTTCGCCCTTGTTCTTGAAGAGATACCCGGTGTTGAACAGTTCCGGGAGTACTATCGTCGCATCTGAGACCTTGCCGAGCAGGTTGGACGCCTTCTTGACGTTAGCCTTTACCTCTCCGAATTTGCATCGCATCTGGAGGAAGCCTAGTTTCATCCTCTCCCCCTGGTTATCAGGTTGGATATTGAAAGATTTCGTTAACTCTAGAATATTATAGCACATGTGTCAAAACTATATTTAAGGTTTTTATACAAGCCGCCCCCGCCCGTGCCATGGCACAAACTTTGCAGTCCGTGAGTCAGACAACAGTTCAGACACCGTAGAGAGAACATCGGAAGTACAAAATGGCCACTACTACGACCTACAGGGTGATCGATACAGGCTCCGGGGAACCATATCCGGTCACGCCTGTAACAGACGATTCCACAAGCTTTTTCATGATGAACAACCTGCTATACAGCAGAATCGACTGCAAGCATCCCACAAATGACGAGTATTTCGATGAAGACGTCAACGTCTATCTGGCCGGGCTTCTGGAATCGCTCATAGACCCTTCGCATCATGATGCTATGCGCAGTATGGTGATGCCATATGATCTTTCTCTCTTCGAGTCTGTCAGCGGGCAGAAAGACTCCCGGGCAAAATACATGACATACAGGATGAACGCCGATTTTCTCCTGATATACTCCGGGGTGTTCAACAATCCCAGGAGCAGGCGCCCCGATTCGGCATCCCGTTTCAAACTGGGCGATAGCGCGTACCTGGGAAGAGGAAAAGCATATTACAGCCTCGCTCAGTCGTATTGTTCCCAGACATACCACAAAAATACGGCGATCGGAGAGATCATGGGGAAACTCTCCAGGGGATTTGAGAAATATGTAGAGGTGTTGTCGACGATGAAAAGTGAATACCTGAACATCATCGATACGATCTCACAGGGAGAATTATATCACCTGGAACGCTCCGTAAACCATGAAGAGCTCAAGGCTTCTCTCGCCTGCCTGTACGACGACTTTCTCGATGCCTACTCCAGGCACGGGCAGGAAAAGACCAGTTCCACACTGGAAATCCTCGAAAAATGCGCATTGAGGGTCAGGGAAGCTGATCCGAGCTTCAAATTTTCTATAAAAGACGACTAGATATCCCTGATAAACGAACTGCAGATATCGAATACCTTTGGAGAACGGTCTCCCTTTATGATGACATGCCCGCCGTTCTCGAGGAGGACGAATCTCGAGCCCGGATGAGTGCTGGCACGGCGGAGTATCTGGAACCCCCTCGCGCTGATCACGGGATCATCCGCCGACTGGATGACCAGCATCGGCTCGGGGACTTCTTTCAGGCCCGTCCGGACATTGTCGATAAACTCGAGCATAGTGCTGCGTACGGGAGCCATATTCTTCACGAGAGAGGGGAATATCTTCCTCCAGAACTTGAAAAGCATGTGTCGCCTGTTCGAAGCCGGGACAAGCGCCGGCGAGAGCAATATCGTCCCCTTGAGAGGATTCCTCAATGCCAGTTCCAGTGCCAGAGTCGCCCCGAAACTGAAACCGATCAGGTAAGTCGCCGATGAGTAGCCAAGAACCGTCTCGAGGACTATCCGGGAATGCGAAAGACACTCGCTCCAACTATTGGACGACCGTATTTTCTGAAGGTTCTGCCGTCCCTTTTCACCCGGCAACATCGACCTTATATATTCGCCGAATCCGGTATCGGCTGTTTTCGGGTCCAGAGGAAGCCTGACACCGTAAACCGAGTATCCCTGGCTGAACAGATGTTCAGCAAGCGGCTGCATCTCTACCGGCGTCCCCCCCGCGCCATGAAGAAGCACGCAGCAGACCGAGTCGCGCTCCTGAAGCATCAGAAAGCTTCTTTCCTCTTCCGGGATCCCGCTCCTCTTCTCGACATACTGTCGACTTTCGAAAAAGAACCTTAAGAGATCCCTGCGAAGACTCCGGCGCTCAGGTTCCGCCTCGATCATCTGTTTGAGTTCCCAGATGGCCTGGTTGATATTTTCAAGCTGATTGTTCACCTTTAGTCTCCCTGCTTTGCAAGACCCCTACTCGGCCTTCGCATACTTTAACGCATAACCCGCAAATAAGAGTATTCAGTTGTTCGATATCAGCAAATCTTCTGAGTTGGGCGGCGCACTTGTCCAGTTCGAAGTCGTCCGGATCCTCGTGAATAGCTCCGACCGGGCAAACTGAAATGCAACGCATACATGATCCACAATCCATCGACTCGACTCCCTCTCTGCCGTCAGGAAGAGGAAGATCCGTCAGGACCGTGACATATCTTACCTGCGAACCGTATTCAGGATTGACGATCAGGTTGTTACGTCCCTTCCATCCGATCCCGGCCCTGCATGCGATCTCCCTGTGAGAAAGATGCGCTTTGAACCGGTCCCAGTCGAGGATCTGGCTTGCCGGCACGGGAAACACTCTACCCCCCATCTGCTGGCAGATACCGGCGATATGAAGAGCAGCCTGATCCAGCGCAAAATTGACAGTCTTGTAATGATAGTAATATGTCAATGTCGGAGCCGTTTTCACCGTTCTCAGCACCGGACCGGAAAGCCGGATGCCCGCGACGACAGCATACTTCAGTGTATCTATCTCTTCCCTTACCGATTCGTGAAGATCGAGGTCATCTGTATCGTCCAGTACGGCGCTCGACAGCAGGGCAAGCCCGAGATGGGAGACCCCGCTGGATATCTTTCGCATATTTTCAGCAGGATCATCCGGGAACCCGTTGTCCTGTCGCGATTTATTCATGGTCCTGTCAGCTTGTCCTGTAATTGGGCGCTTCCTTGGTGATCACGATATCGTGAGGATGGCTCTCCTTCAATCCCGCCTGTGTGATCCTGATAAATCTGGATTTTACTTTGAGGCCCTCGATATTCTTTACTCCGCAATACCCCATGCCGGACCTCAGTCCGCCCATGAGCTGATATATGTTACTCGAAAGGTTTCCCTTGTACGACACCCTGCCTTCGATGCCCTCGGCGACGAATTTGCTTTCCTCTTTGACACCTTCCTGAAAATACCTGTCGCTGCTACCCCTCTTCATCGCGCCGATCGAACCCATGCCCCTGTAGATCTTGAAGCTCTTTCCCTGGTGATAGATGATCTCTCCCGGACTCTCCTCGGTACCGGCGAACATCGACCCGATCATAACGCTGTCAGCGCCGGCGGCTATAGCCTTTGTGATATCCCCCGAATACTTGATTCCTCCGTCCGCGATCAGGGGGATCCCTGCCTTCGCGGCAACCACCGCGCAATCCATGATCGCGGTGATCTGCGGAACGCCGATCCCCGCCACGATCCTGGTCGTACAGATGGCGCCCGGACCGATACCCACCTTAATGGCATCGATGCCCAGCTTGATAAGATCCCTCGCCGCGGCAGCAGTGGCAATATTACCGGCTATGAGCTGAATGTCCTTATATTTTTTCTTGATCTTCCCTACCGTATCCAGCACTGCCTGAGAATGACCGTGAGCCGTATCGACCACGATCACATCCACTGCGGCGTCGATCAGAGCCTTCACCCTCTCCATCGTACCGACCCCTACTCCCACAGCCGCACCGACTCTCAGTCTCCCCTCCAAATCCTTGCAGGCGTTGGGGAAATCGAGTTTCTTCTGAATATCCTTGACCGTGATCAGTCCCTTGAGACAATTCTTCGCGTCGACCACGGGAAGCTTTTCGATCCTGTTTTCATGGAGGATCCGCATCGCCTCGTCCATCTTGATCCCCTGCGACGCGGTGATCGGATCCCTGGTCATGACCTCGCTGACCATGATATCGACCCGGCTGATAAACCTCAGGTCCCTGTTCGTCAATATGCCGACGACCACGTTGTTCTTCTTTACGACCGGCAGACCGGAGATCCTCCGCTCGTTCATCAGCGCGATCGCCTCACTGACCAGGCGGTCGGCAGCTATGGTCACCGGGTTGGTGATCATGCCGCTCTCGCTCCTCTTCACCCTCTCGACCTGTTCGGCCTGTTCCTCTATGGAGAAATTCTTGTGGATGATGCCTATCCCGCCCTCACGGGCAAGGGCTATGGCAAGATTGGCTTCGGTGACGGTGTCCATCGCCGCGGATACTACCGGAATATTCAACTTGATCTTCCGCGTCAGCCTTGTCCTGAGATCCACATCCTGTGGATGGATCCTGGATTTCGCCGGGGAAAGGAGAACATCGTCGAAGGTCAGACCTTCTTTAAGTATTTTTCCTGCTTTCAATCACGTCGAAAGAGCCTGAAGCTCCTTCTCCCTCCTCTCGCGATCGGCAGATCATCAGTTTCATTCGCCTCTTTGGTATTGCAACATACCCTCTTGCAGATATATAGTCAAGGTCGTTCAAACTACCGCGGTCCGCCCGTCGAAGGCGAAGAGTCCGGCCACGGGAAATCTCGACATCTTCCTCCCACGAAACTTCGCGGCGGTGCTCACACCGGCCCTTCTGACCATGTCCAGAGCGACATCGAAATCTTTCGCCACATCGCCCGGGCAGTGCGCGTCCGAACCCAGGGTCACAGGAACGTCTCTTTCGGCACAGGCACGAAGAAAGGACTCTTCGGGATATATCGTGCCGGCGCCCCTCCTTAGCCCTGCCGTATTCACTTCGATCGCCATATCATGCTTCTTCAGCATAGATGCTATATCCCTGTAATACCACTCCATCGATGACTTTGGCGCGAAATCGACTTTTTTTATCACGTCGGGGTGAGCGATTATATCGAACATCCCCGTACCGATCATCTTTGAAAGAAGACTGAAATATCGAGGAAACACTTCCTCGGGATCCTCCACGCTGTACCTGCTTCTGTGGGACTTGCTCGAAAAATGCCAGTCACCCAGAAAATGCAGAGCGCCGATCACGTAATCGAAAGGCTGGCTGGCGATAAGACTGGCTGTATCATCTTCGTATCCAACGAAATAGTCGGCCTCTATCCCCAGAAGGATGGTGATCCTGTCACTGTACTTCTGCCGGAGCCTGTCCACCTCGGCGACATATTCTGGAAGTCTCTCGACAAGCATGGCGTGATAGGGGTCGGGATCGACCACTTTCGGGAGATGGTCGCTGAAACCTATCTCCGCGAGACCCAGCTCGATGGCCCTGAGTACGTACTCTTCGAGTGGTCCGGTCGAATGACCGCAGAATTCCCCATGCATGTGATAGTCGATCATGTGTTGAGAATACAACAATGACTCGCGTCCGGGCAAGCGATACCGCAAATCTCATCGTAATAACTCCCGGAACATCAGCCTCAGCATATCCTCGGCAGAATGTCTCCATAGGGCAGATCCACGACACGTTCACCGCCATATGAGGTCTTGAGTATCACATTACCGGCCGGGGCATCAGTCACTTCACCTATGACAGAGGCCTCAGCCCCGAGCTCGTGAGATCTCATGAATTCGAGGGCCTTTTCAGCATGTTCCCTCTCTATGACCATGACGAATTTCCCCTCGTTAGCGATATGCATCGGTTCATACCCCATCAGTTCGCAACCCTTTCTTACTTCTTCCCTGATAGGGATCGAGTCCTCGTCCACCCTGATGCAAACGCCCGAATCCACGGCGATCTCGTTGAGTACGGCCGCCAGGCCGCCCCTTGTGGCGTCCCTCATCCCCCTGATACCATCGATCCTGCCCAGCATCGGCGTGATGATCTTCGACAGGGGAGCCGTGTCGCTCACAAGCCCGCTGCCAAAATCCAGGCCTTCCCTGAGACTCAGGATGGCCAGCCCGTGATCGCCTATCGTCCCGTTGATCAGGACCAGGTCCCCGGGCCTGGCGGAAGAGGATGATAGAGACAGGCCTTCAGGAACAAGGCCTATACCCGATGTGTTGATGAACAATCCGTCTGCCTTCCCCCTGTCGACGACCTTCGTGTCACCCGTCACGACCGTCACTCCCGCTTCGGCGCTGGTCCGGGCGATAGAATCGAGTATCCTGTCCAGATCCTCGAACAGAAAACCTTCCTCGATGATAAACGAGAGGGAGATGGCTGTCGGCACGGCGCCCGATACGGCGAGGTCGTTCACCGTTCCACACACCGCCAGATGTCCGATATCTCCGCCGGGGAAAAAGATGGGCTGAACGACGAACGAATCAGTCGTAAAGGCGATCTTCCCCTTTCCGGTCTCGATAAACGCGCTGTCCTGAAGGGGGCGTCCAGCTTCACCACCGAGACGTTCCACGATCCTCGCGACGAGTTCCCTCATCATGATCCCTCCACCACCATGCGCCAGGAGGATTACTTCTTCATCCCTTCTATTCATCGCAGATCTCCTTCATTACTGATCGGGGACACATTTCCGTCCCCCGTGATTCCCTTTATCATCTTCGCTATCCCCACCTGGGCCTGCCCGAGCGATACTCCACCGTCATTGGGAGGTACTATACGGTGAAAGTGAAAGGAGGCCGGGGAAGAGGCGGAGGACTTCATAATATTCTCACAAAGAAGGCGGTTCTGGAACACCCCACCCGACAGGACGACCTCACGGCACCCGTTCTCGGCAGCCAGCTTCATAGCCATTTCCACGATCATATCGGCAACAGAGAGATGAAAGGCTGCCGCAATATCTCTTCCGGACCTGCCACCCTTAAGGTCATCGACGATCCCCCGTATGACCGGCGCGCCGTCGATCAGGGCAGGTTCCCCCGCTGATATATCGAAGGAATATCTTCTTTCAGGGTCGCTGGCTTCCAGCGCGAGGCTTTCCAGCGCGATCGCCGCCTGCGCTTCATAACTCACCTTCGTACCCAACCCGAGTAATGCTGCCGCGGCATCGAACAGCCTGCCGGCACTCGATGTCATATGGGTATTGATCATTCGTGACACCATCCCGAGTACCTGCTGCGCGGGAAGGCCCTCGAACGAGAAACCGGGAAGTTCCATGCTGGCGGCCTTCTCTCCGAACAACTCCCTGAGGTAGACGAGAGCCATTCTCCATGGTTCCCGCACGGCGACAGCGCCTCCGGGAAGAGGCACATATTTCAGGTGGGCAAGCCTCCTGAAATCGTGGTAGCTGGCGAGGAGAAATTCTCCCCCCCAAAGGTTCCCGTCACTGCCATATCCGGTCCCGTCGAAAGAGACACCGATCACCGGTCCCGCAAGCCCGTACTCGACCATTACGCTGACCGCGTGGGCGTGATGGTGCTGGACCGAGATCCTCGAAGAACAATCATACGCATCGGCAAACCGCGTCGTAAAATAATCGGGATGAAGATCGCTGACCACTACTTCGGGACTCACACCCAGTATCGCGCAGAACGATTCAAGCTCCCTTTTGAAATTCTCCTGCCCCCGGATATCGCCGAGATCGCCCAGGTGGGAAGAGACAAAGGCCCGATCCCCCCTGGTGAGGGTGAATGTCCCCTTCTCCTGCCCTCCTGTGGCCAGTACGCATCTGTCATGATACTGCGGCAATATGACCGGTTCAGGGACGAATCCTCTCGCCCGCCTGAGGGGGATCACGGTCCGCCCGGGAACAAAGAAGATCGAGTCGTCGCATTTGTGAGCTATCTCGCGGTCGTTTGTCAGGGCGGCGTCAGCGATCCGCCCAAGGATCCCGGGAAGCTCGTCTTCCCTCGATATCAGAGGCTCGTCCGTGAAATTCGCCGAGGTCATCACGAGAAGGTCGAATCCTTCTATCAGAAGATGATGAAGTGGAGTGTATGGAAGAAATGCTCCCGTGTAGGCGTTTCCCGGGGCTATCGCCGCGGGCAGTCCGCTCTGCCTGCTTTTGAGCAATACTATCGGCGCCTCGGGGGAAGCCAAAAGCCGGGCCTCCTCTTCGTCAGCGTAGCAGTACCGCAAGACTGTCTCCATGGAAGAGAACATGATGGCGAACGGCTTTACGGGGCGATTCTTTCGGTCCCTGAGAAGCTGGACGGCTTTTTCATCCTTTGCCAGGCATGCCAGATGATAACCTCCGAGACCCTTGACAGCCAGGATACCTCCGTCCGCGAGGATCTTTCTCCCCTCATCGATCGGGTCTCCCGGTATCACTTTTCCTCCGGAATCGATAAGCGACAGGACCGGCCCGCAGCCGGGACAGGATATCGGCTCGGCGTGGAATCTCCTGTCACCCGGATCGGCGTACTGGCTCCCGCAGAGTCGGTCCATCGTGAATCGTCTCATCGTCGTAAGGTCCCTGTCATATGGCAACCCATTGATGATCGTGAAACGGGGCCCGCAGTTTGTACAGTTTATGAAGGGGTACCGGAACCTGGGATCCGACGGATCGGCAAGCTCCCTGAGACAGTCTTCGCAGACCGCCGTATCGACGGGGAAAAGAGCGTCGCGGGAAGTTCCCCCCTCACTTTCAGCTATCACGAACCCGGGCTGGCCCGTTACCGCGATCCTCTCCGGCTCTATTGAATCTATTCTGGCCAGCGGCGGAGCCTCTTCGATAAGAAGCCTGCCAAATTCCTCTATGGAGGGACCATTCCCCTCGATCTCTATCACTACACCGGAGCCTGTATTCAAAACGAATCCCGAGACACCCGCCTCGGCGGCAGACCGGTAGACACCGGGGCGGAAGCCCACCCCCTGCACTCTCCCCCTGACGACAAGCCTGAGTCTCACTTCCGTGCCTGCCCGGTCTATATTATTGAATATCTCCTGCCAGCCCATATGCCTCTCCGTAGCCCACCGGAAAAAAAGGCCGCGCTCCGGTCGGAGGCGGCCCTGAGCTCATCTGATATCTCCCTCTTACCATTCACCGTTCTTCAGATATTCGTTGATCGCAGCGGCAGCCAGCCGTCCCTGCCCCATGGCCAGGATCACCGTCGCCGCCCCGAGGACGATGTCGCCTCCGGCGAAAACACCTTTTTTACTTGTTTTCATCGTCTGGTCATCGGCGATGATATTGCCCCACCTGTTCGTCTCCAGATCCGGAGTCGAATCGGGGATAAGAGGATTCGAAGAATTCCCGATGGCGACTATACAGGTATCGATATCCACCCGGAATTCGCTATCCTTTATCGGCATGGGACGGCGCCTGCCCGAATCATCGGGCTCGCCGAGTTCCATCTTTATGCATTCCATCTGCTTGACCCATCCATCCTCGTCGCCTATCAACCTGACAGGGTTCTGAAGAAGAAGGAACTGCACTCCCTCTTCGTCGGCATGATGGACTTCCTCGACCCTGGCCGGCATCTCGATACGTGAGCGCCTGTACACGAGATAGACATTTTCCGCCCCCAGCCTCAGGGCGGTCCTCGCCGAATCCATGGCGACATTCCCACCTCCGAACACAGCGACATTCTTCGATCTCGCTATCGGGGTATCTGTCTCTGGAAATGAATAGGCTTTCATCAGGTTCGCGCGGGTCAGATATTCGTTCGCCGAATATACGCCGTTGAGATTCTCACCCTCTATCCTCATGAACATCGGCAGTCCCGCGCCGGTCGCTACGAATATAGCATCGTAACCCTGCTCGAACAACTCGTCGAGCGAATGGATGTTCCCGATGACCATATTGTATTTCATCTCGACACCCATATTCTCGAGGTTCTCCACTTCGGTCATCACTATCGCCTTGGGAAGCCTGAACTCCGGGATACCGTAGATGAGTACTCCCCCGGGCTTGTGGAGCGCCTCGAAGACGGTCACCTCGTGACCCTCCCTTCGAACGTCGGCAGCCACCGTCAGCCCGGCGGGGCCCGAACCGACTATCGCCACTCTCTTGCCGGTAGCAGCCTTGATCTCCGGGGTATCGGCAGCCCCCTGCTCCATCTCCCAGTCGGCTATAAACCGTTCGAGTTTTCCGATCTGCACGGCCTTGTCCACCGTTTTGAGCGACTTGCCTACGATACAGCCCAGCTGACACTGCTCCTCCTGCGGACACACTCTGCCACAGATGGCAGGAAGGATATTTGTGATCTTGATGGTCTTCGCTGCGCCTTTGAAATCACCTTCACAGATCTGGTTCAGGAAAGTCGGGATATCGATCTCGACGGGACAACCCGCCACGCAGGGCGCCGTCTTGCATTGCAGGCATCTTGTCGCTTCGAGTTTCGCCTGCTCGGGAGTGTATCCGAAAGGCACCTCTTTTAAGTTGTGGATCCTTTCCTTCGGGTCCTGCTCGCCCATTTCCTGAGTCGGGATCTGCAATCTTTCCTTGGGTGTCAGTTTCTTCTCTTCCATAGTAGAAACAGCCGGCGACGGCCGGTACCTCCTTTATTATGACTGGAAACGATCCATCGATTCCTTTTCCTGTACCTCGTACATCCTCTGCCTCTTCATCATCTCGTCGAAGTCGACGCAGTGGCCGTCGAATTCCGGCCCGTCGACACAGACAAACTTCGTCTTGTTATCGACAGTGACCCTGCATGCGCCACACATCCCCGTGCCGTCGACCATTATCGTGTTGAGGCTGACCAGCGTGGTGATCTCGTATTTTTTAGTGAGCAGACAGACGAATTTCATCATGATCGGAGGTCCCACAGCCACTACCAGGTCTATTTTCAATCCTTCGTCTATCAGTTTCTGTATCGCGTCGGTGACAAGCCCCTTCTGTCCGTACGAGCCGTCATCGGTAGTGATCATTACCCTGTCACTGGCCGCTTTCATCTGTTCTTCCATTATGACCAGGCCTCTTGACCGGCCCCCCAGGATCGATATGACACTGTTTCCGGCATTCTTCATCGCCTGCGCTATCGGATGCGCCGGGGCTATCCCGACACCTCCACCGACTATAACGACGGTACCGACCTTTTCGATATGTGTAGGGCGTCCCAGCGGCCCGGCGAGATCGAGGATCGAGCCCCCCTCCTCAAGCATCGACATTTCCTTCGTAGTCTTGCCGACTACCTGGACGACCAGCTCCAACCAGCCTTCCTCAGCCGAAGCATCCGCTATAGTGAGAGGGATACGTTCCCCGTCCTCCGATGTACGAAGGATTATAAACTGTCCCGCTTTTCGTTTGGCGGCGATCGCCGGAGCCTCGACCCGCATTCGAAACACCTGGTCCGAAATAAATTCTTTCTCAAGAATCCTGTTCATAATGGACTCAAACCTTTTATATAGGTGATTAACTAAACAGAGATACGGCCCCTCGTCTATATCCACGCCCGCCCGAAGCGCTGACAGGGGTCCGATCCCCACAAATTGAGACAATTGGACAACCAAAGTAGACTTTTATCAGGAAATGCCCCGTCGAATCAAGATAAATCTGTCATCGTCAATCATTGACAGGGTGGATAAATGGACGATCCGGGCGCTTCAGGGCATATTCAGCGGGTGGGCCATCATGGCCCGGGGATCTTGGCATCCCCAACATCAGAGGCCGGAGATACGGCTGCAGTCAGATCCGCCATCAGAAAACAAAAAATAACTCTTGCAGGAGAAGTCCAGATACGAGAGTTAGACGGAACTAAAATAATGACGACTCCTTCAATTCCGGAATCTCCTTCATAAATTGTGGGAATAAGGATATATTTACACCTTTTAAACATCAGCCTCTGCGGAGGACAAAACAGACATCTCCCATCAACCTTCGATTGCCGCTTTTCGATACCATCCGGTCGTAAAACCGGCCTATCGGACCGAGAACCGGGTATTTATGTAGATACCCTTCTACTATCGGCCATCGGTTTTCTTCTTCGACCTTTAATCCGATGGAATGAAAGACCGAAAGCAGCTCTTCAACACTGTTATACGCGTATTGCGTCTCCCATGAGTCCTGCCTGCGGATCAGCTTGTGAAACCAGAGCGGCGTTTTTCTGGCCATAGCAAATTCGGGAGCGCTCGGATTGGAGATCGTGGAAATGAAGACTCCTCCGGGGACGAGCACCCTGAAGATCTCCCTGGCGGCATCCTGTATCTTCTCGACATGTTCCAGAACATAATTAGCAAAGACGATATCGTATCTTTGGGAATCCAGCTGGCTCATATCCTCGATCGAGCAGCACCAGCACTCGCCCACCATTGGAAAATCAACGCTGCAGTCCTCGACATCTATCCTGTCGCATAGATAGCTACAGCCCTGTTTTGAGATCTGTCTCTCGATCGACAGACTCTTGCCGGCTCCAGCGTTCAGTATACGACATTCTTTTCGCGCATCTCCATTCGCATTGAGAAGGGAGACCAGTCTCTGAACGAGATCTCTTTCCGCCGGTGTCTGCATAGATTTCCTATCCTTGTATGTAGTCGAACCGAGTGACACAAAATGGATGTTTTCTTACTAATCCCAGCTTTTTATCATACCACATCTCAGTGATTTTTCATCAGAAAATAACATTTTCACGAATACTATCATGCTGGACACGGACAGACATGATCTTCGCAGTTAATTATCCGTAACAGAAAGGTGCTCCGGTATAAACACCGATTGCGACCTGTCTCTACGATGTGACCTTATCCAATAGCCATGCCATGTTCTGTCCGAGGACCTTCATCGTCCTTATACCTTCTTCATCACCTTCCACCTCACCGGGCTCACGCCCGATCCCGAGATTCCAGTAGCTCGATCCGGGCACTATCATCTGGTTGATGAAGAAAAACTTGTTTATCGCGTCGAATGTGTTCCTGCTTCCCGCTCTATCGCATCCAGCGCCGCTTCGAACAGCGGCACCACTCCCAGCTTTGAAAGTTGCTGGAATGCTGATATCATATTGTTGAAGTCTATCCCGGTTCGTGGTATCGTCAGTTCGACTTTAAGAGTGAGGGCTAATCGCTTTTGCTCTGACATGAGGTTCTCCTTTCTTTACTTCGTCGTAAGAGATTGAACCTCATGTCTTTTTTTATGTCAAAACCTCTTTAGCAACACATCCTTGGACAAGCCCAAAAAATCTTGCACTTTGTTCGTGTTAAGTCTGACCCAGGAACTTATTCGGCAAGAAATACAGAACGATCCACACGGAAGAAAAATAGCCCATCCACAACTGGGATCTCGATGTTATCGGCAGACAGGCCAGCCGTATAGTGCGCGATCATATTGTTGGTGAAGAGATCATATACTCCCACTTCGACAGAGCTTGCACGAATGAGAAAACGTTCTCCTGCATAAGGCTGACCCGGCAGAAGCTCCTCGAACAGAAAGCTGCGATATCCGGTTTGATATCCAGCCGGTGCTACCTCATCTGAAACAAGAAAAACTTCCGGGACCGCGAATCCGAAATACCTGCTATCTGGAAGCTGCTGAAAAGTCACAGGACCGCTCCCCGCATCAAACCCTTCAGCTCCCGGGACGAGCGTGCCTTCGATCGGCTGCTCCGCGAGGTATCGCTGCCACTCGACCTCCAGCGGCAGTTCCGACTCATCTATCCGCATCTTCGAGACTTCGAGCGCGCTTCCGCCATATTTCGCGTATAGCTCCAGGTATTGCTCGATCTCCATATTCTCCATGAGAAAGGCGTTATAGCCGGCGCTACCCGCATAGGACATGGACGCATCCAATTGATAGAAATCAGCCGTCGCGAGCAGTTCGCCTGGAGATATCCATCCGGCCCTGTGAAGCTGCAATCCCAGCTGGTGAAGTATCGCCCGGGACCTGCCTCCCCGCCCTCCGGCAGCCACGGCGAACCCTTCGAGCAACAGCGGATGTGTGATCAGATGCGGCTGCTTGAGCCTGAGATTCATCAGAAGATGCGCGAGCTCGTGAAAATGCGAGCTGTAGGTCGAAATAACGATATCATGTGACAGGATATAGATCCCCCGTGCCGGATATCCCGTCAATCTCCTGATCTCTTCCTGATCCCCGCAGAAGCAATAGTAGATTTTTTCTTTCGCCAACATCTCCATGTCAGATTCTGGCAACCCAAGCAACAGAGCTGTCTTTTCCAGAAAACTCTCGAGGGCCGTGATATTTGCGGGATGGAACAGGGTCGTATCGCTGACAAAGAATCTGAAATGCGGTGAGTCGATCTGCTTCCAGCCCCGAGTCTCATACAGTATTGACGAGACCAGTCTGTCGCCCTTGAAGATCCAGCTCTGAGTCAAAAGGCTGTCATCAGGGAACAGGGTGAGCCGGAAAAAGTCTTCTTCAAGTTCGTCGACCCTGAACTGTCCGGTTACCCCGACCTCGATCAATTGCCCGAAGGCTTTCTTCGACAGCCCCCAGGAAATTATCGGCTTGCACGGAGCTTCGATATAAGTGATGCCCATCCGCCCGGCTATCGCCCGGTCGTCATCTGATATAAATCGGTCAATGGAACCCGGATCATCGAGAAGTTGTTGCAGAAAGGCATTTGCCCCATCGATATCCAGAGGCGCGGCGCTGATATCGGCAAATACAGAGGCCAGGATCAGGAACAGGAAAATGACGACCGCTCGAGTATTCATATTATAACCGCCGGATGAACTCCCAAATCCGCACTAATGCCCCTACCATTTATGCCTGTCGTTCCCCTTTATGAGGTTGAGGAATTCCATCCTCGTTTTGCTGTGATTGCGGAA
>JAGLYV010000091.1 GCA_023131975.1 Candidatus Krumholzibacteriia bacterium
AGATGGTCCATGAGTGTGCTGGCTATCTGATTTGTCAGGCGCTCCTGGATCTGGAGCCTTCTGGAGAATATCTCCACTACCCTCGGGATCTTGGAAAGGCCGATGATCCTGCCCTTTGGAATATAGGCGACATGGCATTTCCCGAAGAAGGGGAGCATATGGTGTTCACAGAGACTGTAGAGACTGATGTCCCTGACGATGATCATCTCATCGTGCTCCTCCTCGAAGACCGATCCGCTGAGAACGCTGTCGACATCCTCCCGGTATCCGCTCGTCAGAAACTCCAGCGATTCCTTCACCCTCGACGGGGTCTTGATCAGACCGTCCCTTTCGGGGTCTTCTCCAAGCGACTTGAGTATCTCCCTCACATGCTCTTCCATGCTTTTATCTCCCTCTCGAATACAAGACCAGATCGGACAGGAAAAAGAGTATCATTATTCGGAGATTTTTTCAAAGATTGATAATCCGGTGTCAGATGATGCGCAGGATCTTCCCGGCGGATTCCCCGGCCGGGTCCTTCCCGTCGACGATGAGGTCGGCGTGTTCCCGCCCGGGCAGTACGTGGAGCTCGAACATCGGCTGCACGGTCCGTTCATACTGCCTGATGACGCTTTCCCTGGTCCTGCCCCGTTCATCGATGTCCCTGGCGATCCTGCGCTGGAGGCATGTCTCGTGCGAAACATCGATAAAGACCTTCACGTCGAGAAGTTTTCTTATTTCGGGGATCGACAGGGTAAACAGCCCTTCGACTACAATAATAGCCATGTCGTCGACGGATATGCGGACCCAGCGGTCTTCTGGCAGACGGGTGTGAGTCTCGAAATCGTAGATCGGGATCGGGACCTCTCCCCCGGCGACGAGTGTTTTTAAATCGCCCACAAGTAGCGGTATGTCGAGAGACGCCGGCTCGTCGAAGTTATGAAGCTTTTTTGCCTCCGGCTCGAGGTCCTTGAGGTCGAGGTAGTACGAATCCAGGCCGAGGACGAAGACGGGCCTTCCCCTTATCATCCCCGCGAGCGCCATCGCGATCGAACTCTTTCCCGAACATGAGCCTCCTGCTATCCCGATGATCATCTTTCTCCCTTATACGAAAAGGGGGCCGCCTGGCCCCCTTTTTTACTTATCGCGATCAAACCGCTCCTATGCCTCGATCTTTTTCGGAGCCTTCAAAAGCATCCCGATAGCCGCGGCCACGAGGCAGGCTATCCCGGCGGGGATGAAAGCATACATCCACGCCTGCGAGTCACCCATCCTGCCACCGAGGATCGGGCCGACGAGTCCACCCACGCCGTAGGCCATGAAGACCCAGGGGTAGTTCGTGCCGACATTCTTGTTCCCGAAATAATCTGCCGTAGCTGCCGGGAACAAAGCAAAGTTACCACCGAAATTGAATCCTATTACGGCGGCTCCAAGATAGAGTCCCCACTCGGTCCCACCGACAAAGAAGAAGGCGATCATCATGACACCCTGGATCAGCGACATGAGAACGATCGCGTTTTTTCTGCCGGTCTTATCGGATATCGTACCCCAGACGATACGTCCAAGGCCGTTCATAAGAGCATAGAAGAGCCCCATCGCCGTTCCGGTGATGATATTTGCCTTTGTAGGATCGATACCGTTCCCCGTAAGCGCGTCGATTCCGAACAGCTTGATGACACCGATCACCATAAGGCCGGCAGTCGCCCCTACGACGAACAGGCTGAACAGCATCCAGTACTGCGGAGTGGCGACCATCTCGCCTACCGAAAAATCCCTTCCACCGGAGGTGGCGGCTTCGGATGTCGATGGGGGGATCCAGCCCGCCGGCGTCCATCCTTCAGGAGGATTGATCATGAACATGGCACCTATACCGACAAGCACAGCGAACAGGATGCCGTAGAGTACAAAGATGTTATTGACGGACCAGCCCATACCATAGAGGCCTTCCCAGCCCGGAGTAAGATCGACCGGGCCGAACCTGAACCCTCCGGTGAGCTTGATCCATATCAGGGCGCCGAACCCAAAGCCGGCGACCGCCAGTCCCGTGATCATGCCCTTCTTGTCGGGAAACCATTTGACCAGCGCGGCTATGGGACAGACATAGGCCAGACCGATACCGGCGCCTCCGAGCACACCGACACCGACCAGGATGCCAAGATAGCTGGAGCCTGCCAACCCGGCCAACACATAACCTACTCCAAGAACGAGCCCTCCCGTGAGTGCCACCGTCCTGGGGCCGACCTTTTTCTGCCATTTGCCCGCGATAAGGGCCATCACGACGGCAAACGACAACAGACCGACCGCAAAAATAACCTGGGTCTGGGTCTTGCTCAGATTGAAAGGATCGATGGTCAGCTTCTTCGTGAAAGCCGACCAGGCGTAGATGGCGCCGAGACAGAGCTGGATCAGGATCGCTCCGACAACGACGAGCCACCGGTTCATAACCTTCTGGTCACTCATTCAAACCCTCCTTAAGGATATAAAAGATCAGGCTTCTGAATATCATCAGAAGAGATAAATGTCAATGTGAATCTGAAAGTCGGCCCCCGGTTTTGTGAAATATTTCCGGCATCAGGATCCCCGCCGGAAGGATAGATTTATTCCTTGAAACAACGTGACCCATTCAATATATTGGAATCCCGTAACCGATTGTTATGAAGGGTTTTTTTATATGCTCTGACGACTGGATAAAGGGAGGTCTCGATATCTTTTCTTCGATTACAAAACTCAGGACTGAGATCAAGAAACACGACATCCGATTGATCGACCTTAAGTTTACCGATTTTCTCGGTAAATGGCACCACATGACGGTCCCCACATCAAACCTCGACAAGAAGATGGTGACCAATGGACTGGGGTTCGATGGATCGAATTTTGCCGGGCTGAAGACACTCGAACTGGGAGACCTCTCACTGGTCCCCGACCTTTCTACAGGATTTATAGACCCGTTCAGCGAGATCCCCACGGTATCCTTTATCTGCGATATAGTCGAAGCCGATTCGAAAAAACCGTTCCCCAGGGACCCCCGCTTCATAGCGCAAAAAGCCGCCGATCACATGAGAAAGACCGGCATCGCGGACCTCTCCCTGTGGGGCCCCGAATTCGAGTACTATATCTTTGACAAGGTACTCGTCTCGATGTCGCATATGAATTTCGGCTACGAGATCCATCCCTGTGAGGGCGAAGACGCCGGAAAGTTCGGACTGAAGACAAGCGGCGGATACCACGCCCTTCCACCCGAAGATGCCGTAGCAGGCGTACGGGACAGGACTGTGGTCCTTCTGGAAGAGGCAGGCATCCCGATCCACTATCATCATCACGAGGTAGGCGGGCACGGGCAGGTCGAGATCGAAGTAAAATTCGCTCCCCTGAAAAGGATGGGCGATATCGGGATGATGGTGAAGTATTTCTCGAGGATGGCTGCGTACCAGGAAGGCCTCATCGCCACCTATATGCCGAAACCCCTGCACAACGAGGCGGGCAACGGGATGCATTTTCACCAGCACCTGTTCAAAAACGGCAAACCGCTGTTCTACAGCAAATCGGGATACGCGGGGCTCAGCAAAATAGCCCTTCACTATATCGCCGGCCTTCTCCATCACGCTCCGGCCCTTATGGCCATCACCAACCCCAGCACCAATTCGTATAAAAGGCTGGTGCCGGGATTCGAAGCGCCCGTCAACAGCTTCTTCTCTCTGGGTAACAGGAGCGCCGCGATAAGGATACCGAAGTACGCCAGTTCACCCATGGCAAAACGGATGGAGTTCAGGCCACCCGATGCTACATGTAATATGTACCTGGCGATGGCCGCGCAGCTGATGGCGGGACTCGACGGGATAAAGAAAAAAATGGATCCTGTGAAGCTCGGATTCGGTCCATACGATGTGAATGTATTCGAAATGAGCGATAAGGAACGTTCCAGGATCAAGTCTCTGCCCACAAGCCTCAGCGAGGCGCTGGATGCATTGAAGAAGGACCACGCCTTCCTGCTCGACGGCGATGTCTTTGACGAGACCATGATCGAAGACTGGATAGCCCTGAAGATGAAAAAGGATGTCCTCCCGCTCAGAAACAGGACGCATCCGCTGGAAGTGCAACTCTACCTGGATTGCTGATCCGGTTGAATTAGAAGGAGTATTTCTTGGTTGAACTTAGAAAAATGGAAGATCTGACGCTCGAGGATTACCAGGCGATCGGTATGAAGAGCGGTCTCGAGATACACCAGCAGCTGGACACGGAAAAGAAGCTGTTCTGCAGGTGCCCCGTCAAACCCTACAGCGACGTCGTCGATGCCGAGATCCTGCGGCATATGCGCCCGACCCTGTCGGAGCTGGGCGAATACGACGGAACTGCCCTGATGGAGTTCAAGACCAGAAAGAACATCATCTACCAGATCAACCAGGAGACCATCTGCACATACGAGATGGACGACAATCCCCCATTCGAGCTCAACCCCCAGGCCCTCGACATAGCCCTGGAAGTAACGATGCTTCTCGGTTGCAAGCTGGTCTCTGAAGTGCATATAGCAAGAAAACAATA
>JAGLYV010000092.1 GCA_023131975.1 Candidatus Krumholzibacteriia bacterium
ATCATCCAGCTGGGACTCGAGGAGGACGCCTGCCGCGAGGTAAGCGATACCGGGCATATGCGGGTCTACAGGACCGACAGGCTGGGAATACCCCTGATAGAGACGGTGACCCTGCCCGATATGAGGACACCGCGGGAAGTAGCCGATGTAGCCCAGATCCTCCGTTACCTTGTCCGCTCCACAGGAAAGGTCAGGACCGGCATAGGCGCGACGAGACAGGATGTAAACGTATCTGTCGCCAGGGGCCAGCGAGTGGAGATCAAGGGCGTTCCCAGGATTCCCGACATCCCGCTGCTCGTCCACAACGAGGCCTTCAGGCAGGTCGCCCTCATTGAGATCATGGACGAACTGAAAAAGAGGGGGATCGACCACGATTCGTTCGAGTATACCTCTATCGATGTCACCGATATCCTGAAAGATACGAAGTATCGCCCTGTAGCCGAGGCGCTTCAGGAAAAACTCGGGGTCGCTGCCGTCGTCCTGAAGGGATATGGCGGCATCCTGAATACAGTGACTCAGCCCGAAACGACCTTTGACCGCGAGATCTCCGACCGGGTAAGAGTCATAGCCTGCCTCGACAAGCTCCCCAATATCGCCCATTCAGATATGGAGTTCGAAACATTCTCGACCACAGAATGGACCAGGATCAAAAAGCAATCGGGATGCGGAAAAAAAGATGTCGTCATCCTGGTCTGGGGAGGAACCGAGGACCTTGAAACGGCTGTGAAAGAAATCGCCATCAGGGCGGAAGATGCCCTTGACGGGGTCTGCGACGAGACGAGACAGGCCCTCTCGAACGGGATCACAGGATTCGAAAGGATCCTTCCCGGCCCGAACAGGATGTATCCCGACACCGATCTCCCACCGCTGGCGATCACCGCGGACCGGATCGACAGGATCAGGAACATCCTTCCCGAGAAACCCTGGGAGAGGCGCAGTCGTTACGTGGGAATGAAGGTCCACGAATTCCTGGCTCAGCGAATGAGCATATCCCCATCAAAGACACTTTTCGACAGGCTGACGGAGCAGACAGGTTTTGAACCGAACGCTCTCGCCTCCCTCCTCCTCGATACGATCAGGCGGATCGACAAAAGAGATCTGATTCCCGGATATTCCGACGAGACACTCGAATCGATAGTCGTACTCGCCGATAAAAAGAATCTTCCCGTAGAATCTCTTCCCTGTCTCGTCAGGAAGGCCTGCGGAGAAACAGCGGTGCTGGTCGCCGAAGCTGTCGACACTTTCGAGACCGTGGATGAAAAGACTCTTGCTTCGAGAATAAAGAAGCACCTGGGCTCCTCTGAACTCCCCGATATCGCAATGGAGAAGCTGGTCAGGTTTTCGGCACGCGGTGTGATGGAAAGATTCTGCGGAATGGCTCCCGGCGCCAGAATAATGAAAATGATAGAAAAGGCACTTTCCTGATCGGATCCGGTGAAAACCTTCAGCTTTTCACTTTCTATGAAATCCGATTTGCCTTATATTATTCCGGGTAATCAAGGACAGGAGGCGTAATACGACGCCAGGCTCCCGGTCCACACCGGGAATCGTCTTATCCTGTCATCAGTTTTGAGTCTGGAAACGAGGTGATCGGCGCTGTCATCGGATCTTTACAAGGGTTACAGGGGAGAAGCGCTCTCCTGCCTCAAGAAACACGGAGTGGGGGTCTGGCACGACGTCCAGATCGAATCCACAAGGGGTAATTTCAACGGCATCATCCTCCCCCGCAGTGAGTCGGCGGACGAATTCCATATCGTCCTGAAGATGCACACCGGTTATAATGTCGGGCTTGCCGTCGAAACGATAACCTCGATCGAGGAAAAAGGCCGCAAGGAAGCACACTACAAGATCCCGGAGAAGGAATTCCCCTTCGATCCGAAAAAACCGAACGTAAAACTTCTCGGCACGGGAGGCACGATCGCGTCGAGGCTCGATTACCGGACCGGCGCGGTGATCCCCGCCTTCTCTCCCGGTGAGCTCTACGGTTCTGTTCCCGAGCTGGCCGATATCTGCAACCTCAATACGGAAAAACTCTATGGCGTATTCAGCGAGAACATGGGGCCCGACCAGTGGCGCGGCACCGCTGAGGCTATAGGAAGAGAGATAAAGAACGGCATCGCCGGAGTAGTCATAGGACATGGGACCGATACGATGCACCATACATCCGCGATCCTCTCCTTCATGGTCCAGAACTCTCCCGTCCCTATAGTGATGGTCGGCTCCCAGAGATCGAGCGACCGCCCGTCAAGTGACGCGGCCATCAACCTTATCAACGCTACAAGTACGGCGGCACACAGCGATATAGCCGAGGTGATGGTCTGCATGTTCGGCCCGACCAGCGACCAGTACGGACTCCTGCACAGGGGCACGCGGGTACGCAAGATGCACTCGTCCTACAGATCGACGTTCAGGACGATCGGGGACATCCCCATCGCCATGGTCGAGAGGGAAAAGTTCACTCCGCTCAGAGACGATTACAAACGCAGGAGAAATGATACGAACGTGACGATCAACACGGCATACGATGACCGTGTATCGATAGTATATTACTACCCCAGCATGAAACCCGACATCATCGAGTCCCTTATCGACAACGATTACAAGGGTATCATCATAGCGGGGACCGGGCTGGGACACGTCAACAAACCTCTCTATCCCGCGCTGAAAAAAGCCTGCGACAAGGGCATCCACATATATATGACCGTTCAGACCCTCTGGGGATATGTGCAGATGTATGTATATGATACCGGACGGGATATAATGGACCTCGGGGTGATCCCCACCGCCAACATGCTGCCCGAAGTGGCGTATGTGAAACTGGGATGGGCTCTCGGGCAGAGTCACGACCGCGAGGAAGTAAAAAAGATAATGCTTACCCCGATAGCGGGAGAGATCACGGAGAGAGAACCGCATAACGGCTATCTCATCTACCAGGGCGGAATCCCCGAAGTCGAGGAATTTATCAGCCAGTATATGAAATAGGACGATTCCCGCGGCCACCGGTTTCTATGAACGATTTCGTCAGGACGACTGATGAAAAAAAATGATCCCGTAAATCTCAGTACCGCCCGGGTGATATCCGATACCTTTTTCGTGTCCGCCGCAAGGATAGGGATGACTATCCTCAAGCCGATACGGGGGATACTCCTCGGAAGGATCCTCGGTCCCGAACTGTACGGGATACTCATCATCCCGGTCCCCTACGTGCAGATACTCACCCTCCTGTCCAACATCGGATTCAATACTGCCGTGATCAGGCTGATCCCCGGCTACCGCCAGAAGGGGGACCCGGAGAGCGCCAGGATGATCTACAGGTCTGCCGGACTTCTCACCCTTGGCCTGAGCATCGTCTGGTCGGCTCTTCTCTTCGTACTGGCCCGCTGGATCGCCATCGATATCTCCCACAGGCCGGACGCGTTCCTGCCGATAAGGATATATGCCCTCATCATTCCCTTCCTGGCCATCAACGCCTTCTATGCCGTCGCCTTCCTCTCGATGCAGAGAGGCCGGTTGAGGGCGGGCCTGTCTATCGTCTACGGAATGGCCAACCTGATTCTGCCGATCTGTGCCATTCTCTGGAGAAAGAACATCTCACTTGTGCTCGGTGGCTTTCTGGCGGCCGAGATCATCGGCGCGATACTTTACGCCGTATTCTTTCACAGAAATGTCCTGAAAGACCTTGCCACCAGGGCCGGGGAAACGGCCAAACAGGCCGTATCGCTGGCGAGGGGAGCAAAAGAGGTATTCGGCTTCGGGTTCCTTTTCTTTTTCGCCAACCTCGGATGGAACCTCATAAACTCCGTGGACAGGATCATGGTCAAGTTCTACCTGCCGGCAGAGGAGCTGGCTTTCTACGGGATGGCGGCCCTGATAATTACCGCGCTTACGATTGTCTCGTCGACCGCCGGTACCGCGCTGATCCCGTCACTGACCGCGGCAGTAGACAAGGGCGACAAGCAACTCTTCAGAAAACAGATATGGAATACGACGAGACTTGGACTCATGGTGTTGATACCCGCGGCCTCTATCCTGTTCACCCTTTCGACCGACATATATGAGATAGTCCTTCCACGTTATATCTCTTCGGCCGGCCCGCTGAGGATCCTCGTCTTTATCGGATTCATCGATATCCTCTGCCGGACAGCATGGGCATCGCTCGTCGCCTACGGAAAGGGAGGAAAAGCCGCGATCGCCTATATCTCCGCGGCCAGCCTCAATATAGTCCTCAATATAGTCCTCATCCCCCGGATGGGGATCGTGGGGGCAGCTCTCGCCACTCTCAGCAGCTTCGTCGCGCTGGCAATCGTCCTCCAGGCGATGATGACCGCCGTATCGGGAGTAAGGTCAAGGATCACCGACCTGATCCATCCATTGCTGATATCCCTCGTCTTTCCTGCTCTCGGTTATGTTCTGGCTGGAGCGCAGAACTGGATCCGCGTAATCGTGATCATCCTGGCCGGCATTGCGATTTTCGTTGTCATAGCGTTAGTTACCAGGCTGATCAGAAGCGAGGACATAGCTCGCGTGACCGAAATCATCGAAAAAAGACCAGATGGACCCCTTAAAAAGACCGCATACTCACTTCTCGATATCCTCAGAAAGTTTACGCGATAAACGTAAACAATCGTTTACATTTACGTAACAATTAGTTTACTTTTTAACTCATTATAAATGATGGTGTTATGTTTATCTATCCAATTACGTAATCATTCGTTTACACTATCTAATTCCCAACCAATCCGAGATTCGCTCTCCTGAAAATATTATGTTTTTTATCTGCTTTATTTACATGCAATTACAAGCCTCAAGAAATCATAAGGAACAATGAGGAATTATGGCACACCCCCTGCTATAACAATACACCGTAAGGTTGATAAATAAACGATGAGAAACTTAAAGGAATTCGAAGAGAATTCAGCGAAAGGAGCCGAAATGTTGTTCTTCTCAAACATCGCGCTGATAGTTGCCCTGATGATTGCTGGCAAGAGTGTCTGGGGCAAAAGTGTTTGGTAATGGCTAGGGATTCCAAACGCGCCTGAAGGCGGGGAGCGAATGCTTCCCGTCTTTTTTTTGCCTCGTACGATGTATTTGCCTCCAGCCTCCAAAGAGATTATAATTCGCTGAGTCGACAGCCTGCGAACCCGGACCGGGAGAAGTTGATGGCCAGCCCGAAGATCCTTATCAGAGAACTCAGAGCAGAATTCCTCACCGCCAGCGTAATTCCCGTGTTGATGGCTGTAGCTGCCGCAAGGTACGAGACGGGAAGCTGGAGTCCCGGCCTCTTTATCCTCACCGTTTTGGGCGCGGCACTTCTGCATCTGGGCACAAACACGGCCAACGACTACTTCGATCATCTGAGCGGCGCCGATGAGGCCAACGTAGAGTATGCCAGGCCGTTTACCGGAGGTACGAGGTTCATTCAGGAGGGCCTGCTGAGCCCGCGCGAGGTCCTTACCCTGTCGATCGCCCTTTTTGCCGGGGCGCTGGCAGTGGGAATATTCCTTATCATCGCTCGCGGATGGTTCATCCTGGCGCTCGGCCTGATCGGCCTCTTTCTTGGATATTTCTATACGGCCCCACCCATAAAGCTCGCCCATAGAGGGCTGGGTGAGATCGCGGTAAGCACAGGTTACGGGTTGATCCCTGTCGGCGCCTATTTCGTGCAGACAGGTCAGATCAGCCTGCCGATAATCATCTCGGCCATCCCGATGGCTCTGCTGGTCACCGGAATCATAGTGATCAACGAATTTCAGGATTATCGCGGCGACATGTCAGCCGGCAAGAAGACCCTGGTGGTAAGGCTGGGAAGAAAAAGATCGGTTCGCCTCTTCGCTTCGATAATGATCGCGGCCTACATACCGGTGATCGCCGGAGTGGCCATGGGCCTCATCCCCCGAATGATGCTGATAGGCCTTCTTCCGATAGTCTTCGTCGTGAAAGCCATAATAACTGCCACAAGACAATTCGACGACCCGGTCGGGCTGGTCCCCGCCAACGGCGCGACGATCCTGAGTCACGCCCTTACCGGCCTGCTTCTGGCCGCCGCCTGGCTTCTGGCGGGTTGACGGTCACCCGTGTTTCTTTTTGCCAGGCTTGAGGTTCTTATAGGTGCGGTTGATGCCCTCTATCACTTCGTCTTCGGAATCGACCACATGCAGGAACTCCAGATCTTCCGGGGAGATCATTCCGTCGGCCAGCATCCTCTCCTTGGCCCAGTCGACCAGTCCCTTCCAATAATCGCGCCCTACCAGAAAAACGGGAAAAGGAGCTATCTTGTGCGTCTGGATAAGGGTCAGCGCTTCGAACAGCTCGTCCAGCGTCCCGAACCCGCCCGGCATTATGACGAAAGCCATCGCGTATTTGATAAATACAACCTTGCGGACGAAGAAATACTTGAAAGTGATCATCCTGTCGATATAGGGATTGGGCTCCTGTTCGAAGGGTAGGTCTATGTTGAGGCCGATCGACAGGCCACCCCCATCCTGGGCTCCCCTGTTGGCCGCCTCCATTATACCCGGGCCGCCCCCGGTTATGATGGTGAATCCCTGCTCGGCAAGTTTTTTCGCCAGATTCCTCGCGTCGATGTACGCGGGGTCGTCCTCTTTGGATCTCGCCGAACCGAAAAAAGTCACCGCCGTGGAAACATCGACCATACTGTCGAACCCATCGACAAACTCCGCCAGGATCCTGAACAGCCTCCACGATTCCTGAATATTCAGATCGTCAATGATATATTTTTTCTTGTCCGTCATGATCTCCTCCGTCCTTTATCATAGTTTTGCCCAGACCAGCAACAAGGTTAAGCTATAATCGGCCTGCGTGACAAGAGATTGCAGTAAAAAAAATCATTTGTATCCGACCGGCTCCGGACTATAGATTAAAAATATGTTTCTACCGCTGAAAGACATGAACCCGACCGAGAGAAGGCCAGTGGTGACGATCTCACTGATCGTCATAAATGTACTGGTCTACCTGTACCAGATGTCTCTCGGCCCGGGGGCGCAGGCATTCATCGCTTCTTTCGGCGCGACTCCGTTCGAGATAACGCGATTTACGGACCTGGTCGGACAGTATGGTTATGGCATCAGGCATTTTGAGGGGCCCCATCCCGTAATACTCACACTGTTCACATCGATGTTCATGCACGGATCCCTTGTCCACCTCGGCGGCAACATGCTCTACCTGTGGATCTTCGGAAACAACATAGAGGACATACTCGGCCCCGGAAAATTTATCATATTCTATATCCTCTGCGGACTGATCGGCCACGCTATGCATATCGCCTCCCACCCTGCCTCGCTGATCCCCACCATAGGCGCGAGCGGCGCCATCGCGGGAATACTGGGAGCCTATCTGATAGCCTACCCCGGCGCCCGGGTCCTTACATTGATGTTCCTCTTCATATTTATCCGTCTCATGGTCGTCCCCGCCTTCGTGATAATCATCTTCTGGTTCGTCATCCAGCTGTTCAGCGGGTTCGCCTCGCTCGGCGGACAGCACGGCGGAGGTACCGCCTGGTTCGCCCATATTGGGGGATTCCTCGGAGGAATAGCGTTGATACTACTTATGGCCGGCGATTATGTAAGATGGCTCCGCAGGGGTGGATTCAGAGGCTGACAGGCGAATATCATGACATGGAAAATCGACAGATTGATCATTGACGACAGATCGGTAGACGATCCGGTGACGGCCAGGATGCTGGCCGCCCTTCCAGGGATTGCGACCACTATCACAGGCGACATCGACCCATCCTCTGTGAAAGGTGGTCCCGGCGTGGTCGTCCTGACCCATCTACAGGGAGCATTCATAAAAAATTTCCCCGTTACTCCCGGGGCGCCGCCATGCGGAGAAAAATATATAGTGACGATGGCAAACTGTCCTTTCTTCTGCAGCTATTGCTACCTTCAGTCGTACCTCGAACACGACAGGATCACTATCTTCACCAACACTGACAGGATGAAGGAAGAGATCGCCGCGACGATCACCGCCGACAAACCACAGAGGATGACGACGGGGGAATTCGGCGACAGCCTCGCCCTCGACTCGATCACGGGGATCACCCACGATATACTTCCGCTTTTCGAAGGCACCGGCACGATCCTCGAGGTAAGGACGAAAAGTGACAGCATCGACCATTTGATCCCACCGGCCGGCGATCACCTGATGATGACCTGGACCCTTTCGCCCGAGGAGGCCATCTCCAGGGAAGAACCCGGAACGGCCCCGCTCAAGCGCAGGCTGAAAGCGATAGAAAGAGCTGTCCGGGCCGGCACCCGGGTATCTGTCAGGCTCGACCCCGTGATACCTTCATATTACACGACCG
>JAGLYV010000093.1 GCA_023131975.1 Candidatus Krumholzibacteriia bacterium
CGCTCAGACCGACCTCGAAGCCGTCCCTTGCAAATGAGTATTTTTTCTCGACCCTTTCTCCGGCCGCCCCCGCCCTGATGAACACCACATCGGCTCTTTCGAGCTGATCCGACAGGACGATCCTCTCTCCATCCATCACCTGTGCGCCGTTTACAGTGACCGAAAACTCCGTCTCTGCCAGGCTTTTCCACACACCCTGATGCTCGAGCGCCAGGGCCAACCCCCCACCTTTATCCGCAGGGATCAGTTCTACCTCTTCGCCGTTTTTTCTCCTGAACCCGGGCAGCCGCAGGCTCTCTACCTTAGCGCCCCTGGTGGAGAAAACGACTCTCATCTTTTCATTTTCGATGGTGAATAGTCTTGAGGCTATCCCTCTTGAGGTAAAGAAAAATCCGCCTTCAGCCTGCCAGGTCTCTGTCGATCCACTATCCCTGACATCCTGATATTCATCGTTTCCGCTCGCGGGCAGGGCCGCAGGCCTCTCTCTATCATCGATATCCCGGATTTTCGCCAGCTCGGCCTCAACCTCTGCCAGAGAATCAGCAACAGCCTGCTCTTTCAGCTGGACTACGTTCCTTCTGGTCGCCTCTTTCTGCCTGGGCATCACATAGAAGACCTGCCAGACAAGCAAAATCGCGAATGTCACACCAATAGCGAGAAACGAGCGTTTATCCATTCCCTGCTTTCCTTCCTATTTATAGAACTGTTTTTATCAGCGTACCGGGTCGTAACCGCCGGCAGAGAAGGGATTACACCTCAATACTCTCCAGAGAGCTTTCAGGCTGCCCCTGAAGAAACCGTACTTTTTGAGAGCTTCTTCGGCGTATTGTGAACAGGAAGGTGTATGCTTGCAGACTGGCGCGATATACGGAGAAACCGCTGTTCTGTATACCTTTATGGCAAATAAGCCACATATTGTCAGAATTCTGGATATCATCCGCAATTTAATATCAATCCCGCTCTTGTGAAAGAGCGCTCTACATCTTCCAAAAGTTCCTGAAACGAAGCCTCTCCGGGACGAAATGTGGCTATGAAGACGATCCAGATATCTTTCGCGACGATCCTGTCTTCCAGCCTCCTGAATATTTCCCTCATCTGCCTCTTCGCCCTGTTTCGCTGATGGGCCTTTCCTACATTCTTTTTGCTTGCTACGAACCCGGGAACGATCCCTCCATCATTTCTTGTCATATAAAGAACCGTAATCCGTTCCCCGGCCTCTCTGCTGCCTTCCCTGTATACCTGCCTGAACTGGCTGGTTTTCTTTAATCCGCCGTGGGACATCGGGCAAGGTCTTCTTTCCGGTTCTCGGCATCTAAACGGCCAGACGTTTCCTGCCCTTGGTCCGTCTTCTTTTGAGAACCTCACGACCATTCTGGGTGCTCATTCTTTTCCTGAACCCGTGAGTCTTCTTTCTTCTTCTGTTGTGAGGCTGATATGTGCGCTTCATTATTACCTCTTCCAGTGTTCCCCGAATCTAGACTAATGTTATACATAAACACTTCAGAATAGAAATACTCTGCCCTCATGTCAAGCTTTTTATCTGCCGGAGTCATAACTCGTTTGTTTTATCGACATTTTGCTGGTCATTTTCACTCTTTTTTCTCCTGGATTTCCCCCTTTCCACGCACAGCAAAACGACCCTTTTATAATTTATTTGATATTAAGGGGTTATAACTATTTTCCCGATCTGTGTAAAAAATTCTTGATATGGCTTTTTCCGTGTGATACATTTCCGCCTGCGGGATGAGGGGAGTGCTCACTTTCCGGAGAGCTGTGGTCCGGATCAATCTGTACATATTTCCCCCTGAGCAGACAATGTGGAAAACGCCTTGACAACATATCAGGAAACCCGTCGTACTTGTTGTAACAATTGAAATTACCGGGTTTTCCACAATTGTGGAAAACTTTTGTTGGCTTTTGGATGGCGCTGGCTGTCCCGGGGTAGGCTTTTCTCCGGTGTGGGGATGATGAGCGCGGAAAAAGATATAAATACGGAAGATCTCGGGCAGATATGGAACGATATCCTTGTCAGGCTTGAGAAGACGGTGAACCCCCAGAGCTTTCAGACATGGTTCGTTCCGACGCGCCTTGTAAAACTCTCGGATACCGCTATTATCATAGAGGGTCCCAACTCCTTCTTTATCGACTGGCTTGCCGAGCATCATATCGGCAGGATCTCCACCGCGGCAGAAGATGTCCTTGGCCTTGCACTGAAGGTGGAATTCACGTCCCCGCTGCCGACGAGGACCCGCAGAGACCCGGGAACCGAGAAGCGGGTCGAAAGAAAGACGCTCGTACAGAACCCGGTGACCCTTCCTAACAAGGTACACCTTAACGCCAGATATACCTTCTCCGAATTCGTCGTCGGAAACGGAAACCGTCTCGCCCAGGCCGCGGCACTTTCCGTCGCCGAGACCCCCGCGAAAACATACAACCCGCTTTTCATATACGGCGGCCCGGGCCTCGGAAAGACTCATCTTATCCAGGCTATCGGTCATTCCATCCTTCGGGAGCACCCCCGGATGCGAATCTCCTATGTATCTACAGAAAGCTTCGTAAACGAGCTGATCCACTCCATCAGGAACGGCGTTACCCACGAGTTCAAGGACAGGTACCGCAAGGTGGACATCCTGCTTATCGATGACATACATTTTCTGGCGGGCAAGGAAAGGACCCAGGAAGAATTCTTTTTCACCTTCAACGCCCTGCACGAGAACAGCAAGCAGATCGTATGCACAAGCGACCGGCCGCCAAAAGAGATCCCGACACTTCAGGAACGGCTTACGTCGAGATTCGAATGGGGCCTGATAACAGACATCCAGCCTCCCGACCTGGAGACCAGGATAGCTATATTACGCAAAAAGATCGAAAACGAGCGTATACATATTCCGGATCCGGTGATCAATCTGATAGCGGAAAACGTCAAAAGCAATACGAGGGAACTGGAAGGTTCTCTCATAAAGATCCTTGCCTGTGCCAGCCTGACCAACCAGGACATAAATGAAGATATGGCCAGGGAAGTATTGAAAGATATTATAAAATCTCCGGGGAAGGGGATATCGGTCAAGGTGATCCAGGCGGCTGTGGCAAGAAGGTTCGACGTTCCGGTTGAATCGCTGAAAGCGAAGACGAGGATAGCGAAGATCGTCAGGGCAAGACATGTGGCGATTTATCTGTCCCGCAAGGTCACATCGCTTTCTCTTGTGGATATCGGGAAACGGTTCGGCGGAAGGGACCACAGCACCATCCTTCATTCGTGCAGGAAGATCGAGAAAGAGCTTCAATCTGATTCTTTTCTGGAAGACAGGGTAAAAAGTCTCATGGAAGAGATGAACGCCTGACATCCAGAAATCATTCCACTTTGCGGTGCTTTCGCTTATTCACCGGTCGCCTTATCGTTGTGGCTTTCGCCTTTCGGGCTTATCCACATTTCCCCTGTTGAAAGATTGTTAGTCTCTGTGGAATAAGGTCTGGCTTGTGGAAAAACACAAAAAACACAACATTCTCTACATAGATCCCAACATCGCCTTGTGTGTCATTCGGCCCACCAGTAAAGCAACATCCAGCCTTTTCAACATATCAACATCCTCTACTACTACTACTAATTTATTAAAATACTGTGTTGTAAAAGAATCCTGCTGTGGATATCGGGGCTCTTCATTGTTTTTTCTTGTAAATCTCCGCCCATTAACTTATGCTTTTTTTCTGTTTATGATTTTTGTAATTTTGCTTCATGGGTTTTTATAAGCGATCTGATCAGGAGGTTTCGGCGTGAAGATAATAGTTCCACTGGGTGAACTGAACAAGAAGATGAACGCTGTTTCGGCGGTAGTTCCCGGAAAGACGACCATGCCGATATTATCGATGGCGCTTATCACGGCCGACGACTCAGGGATATCATTTTCAGCAACGGACCTTGATATATCAGTGAGCACAAGAGTCAATGGAGAGGTAGAAGAAACAGGCAAGATAGCCGTTCCCGCGAAGAAGGTCGCCGAAATAGTAAAATCCCTTCCTGGCGGAGATGTGGCCATAGGGGCCGAGGGAGAAATACTGACAATAAAATGCGGCAGGAGCAAGTTCAGTGTTAATGGCCGAAGCCCGGAAGATTTCCCGAAACTTCCAAAGCAGGACAGCAAGACAGAATTCACGATCGACTCGGGCTTCCTTGGAAAGATGATCCAGAAGACGATCTATGCCGTGTCTACGGATCTGACAAGGCCAGCTCTCTGTGGAGTCAAATGGGAAGCGGACCGTGGCGGTATTCTTATGGTATCTACCGATGGGCACAGGCTGGCGAAGGTAGAAGCGAAATTATCCCTGGGCGATATACAGAAATCAGAAGTCATAGTGCCACCAAAGGCGCTGTCGACTTTCAAGGCATTCGCGGAAAAGGCCGAGATGATAAAGGTCAGTATCGGGGATAACAGTATCTCGTTCGAGATGACCGACGTGTCCATCTACTCGCGGTTGCTTGAAGGCCCGTTCCCCAACTACCAGAAGGTGATACCGGTAAAGAACGAAAAAGAGCTTCTGGTATCAAAAGATCTTTTGTCAGCAGCGACAAAACGAGTATCTATTCTTTCTGACGCTCTGACACATCAGGTGATATTTTCGGTTTCAAAAGACAAGCTGACTCTACATGTGACGACGCAGGACCTGGGAGAGGCAAGGGAAGAGCTGGAGGCGACATATTCCGAAGACGAGATGGAGATCGGGTACAACGCGGCTTATGTACTGGATATTCTCAGAACGATGGAGGGTGACGATATAGCTTTTCATCTCGATAAACCCGACAACGCGGGAATGGTCATGCCAGTCGATCAGGGAGGGGATCTGAAACATCTCTGTATAGTGATGCCTCTCAGGATAAACTGATCTCCAGGGTGGGAAGTGTGGTGAAAAGGGATGATCATCAAAGAGATCCGCGCCGTTAATTTCAGGAATATAACTGGCGCCGAGCTCACTTTTTCAAAATCATTCAACTTCATCTCAGGCAGGAACGCGCAGGGGAAGACAAGTCTTCTTGAGGCGATCCATATATTTTCTCTTGGGCGCTCATTCAGGACCTCAAAAGTTGCCGAGATGATCTCGTTCGGCGCGGATTATTTCTACCTCAAACTGGGATGCGAGAGTGATACGGGGATATGTCTCGATATCGAGTTGTCGCTCGAACAGGGAGGCAGGATAAGGGCGAAGGTGAACGGAGACCGCCAGCCGGGCGTCTCTTCGATCATCGGATTGATACCTTCGGTGATATTTACTCCCGGAGATGTCGAGCTTTCGTCCGGGCCCCCGGCCGGGAGAAGGCTGTTCGCGGATTATACGGCCGCCCAGATCTCACCTTCATTTCTCGGTGACCTGAAAGAATTCCGCAGGATTCTGGCGCAGAGAAATTCTTTGCTGAGAAAGATCTCGGCGGGGGAGAGTGGAGCCGGGGGGCTGGCGGCGTGGAACAGCGCTTTCGTGGAAAAGGGCGCTTCCGTGGCAAGGGGTAGAGGAGAGATACTTTCCGGACTGGCCGAAAAAGCAGCCGCGATATATGGCGAGATCAGGGGGGGAGAAAGGTTCGGCCTTGCCTACAGATGTTCCTTCGGCAACGGGGAAAGCCCGCTGGAGGAAGCCCTGGCTGCCGCGTTGGTGAGGGTGTCGGAAAACGAAAAAAGAAGAGGATATTCCCTTGCCGGCCCCCAATACGATGACATAGCCCTTACCCTTGACGACGTCGACCTGAGGAAGTACGGGTCGCAGGGAAGAAAGCGGCTGGTGGCGATCGTGATGAAGCTGGCGCAGGCCGCGACAATAATGGAAAAAAGGGCGGAAAGGCCGGTCGTTCTTCTGGATGACATCTTTTCCGAACTTGATCCAGAGACGAGTGCCGGAGTGAGGAGGTTGCTCTCGGGTGGGCACCAGAGCTTCATCACTTCTCCCGGAAAGGAACAGTTTGACGCGGTGGGAGACGGGGGCCTGGAGCTGGTTGTGGAGGATGGCGTCTTCGAGGTCGCGGGAGTGTCCGGGGACGGCGAAGAAAGGGCTTGATTCGGGCAGATTTTGCTTTATTTTCAGAGGGTTTGGTAATACAATACGGGGATGGGAAAAGTTGCTTGAGGAGCAGAAAAATGCGGCCTGAGACATCACCGAAAAGAGCAGGCGCAATTCTTCCAGAAGTGTTCAAGGCGATGGGTCTTGAAAGCAGAATGGAAGCGGTAAGGCTCCGCGCGGAATGGGTGGAGGTCGTCGGCAAGGTGGTTGCTTCGAGATGCCGCCCCGGAGACATCCGCGAAGGCACTCTTTTCGTAATGGTGGAGAACAATGTCTGGATGCAGGAGATCAGGTTCCACCAGGACAGGATATTGAGACGGATCAGGGAAAGGTTCCCCGGGCTCGGAGTGAAGGGGATCCGGTTATTCATAGAAAGGGAAAAAAGCGAGGGATGAGCAAGGAATACACAGCAAAAGGGATCCAGGTACTGAAGGGGCTCGACGCGGTCAGGAAAAGACCCGCGATGTATATCGGAAGCACCGATATTCACGGTCTGCACCATATGATATACGAGGTGGTGGATAACAGCATCGACGAGGCGATGGCGGGGCATTGTGACAAGATCAGCATTACTATAGCGAAAGAAGGATGCGTGACCGTGACCGATAACGGGCGCGGGATCCCTGTCGATATGCACCCCACGCAGAAAGTGCCCGCCGTCGAGGTCGTGATGACTACTCTGCATGCCGGGGGAAAATTCGATCACGACAGCTACAAGGTGTCCGGGGGGTTGCATGGTGTCGGGGTGTCAGTGGTAAACGCGCTGTCTTCCTGGCTGGAGGTCGAGATCTTCCGGGACGGCAAGTCGTACACTCAGCGGTACGAAATGGGGAAGCCGGTCACGCCACTGGGCTCGGTGCCGCACAACGGGAAAAAGAAAAAGACCGGGACGATCGTCAAGTTCATGCCGAACGAGGATATCTTCTCGACCCTGGAATACAGTTTCGACACACTCTCGTTGAGGATCAGGGAGCTGGCCTTTCTCAACAAGGGAATCAATCTCGTTTTTACAGACGAACGTACCGGCAAGAGCCATGACTTTCAGTATGACGGGGGCATCGTCTCGTTCGTGAGCTTCCTCAACGAGAACCGGGAAGTCCTGCACAAGAAGCCGATATATATCTTCGACAACACCCCTCCGCACGAGGTGGAGATCGCGATCCAGTACAACGATTCGTATGGAGAAAAGATATTCTGCTTCGCGAACAATATCAACACGGTCGATGGCGGGACCCATCTCAGTGGGTTCAAAGCGGCATTGACGAGGACATTGAACAGCTACGCGACGAAGAACAACCTGTTCAAGAAGGGGCAGAAGATATCGCTCTCCGGAGACGATGTGCGTGAGGGGATAACTGCCGTGGTCAGCGTCAAGCTGCCCGACCCGCAGTTCGAGGGACAGACGAAGGGCAAGCTGGGCAACAGCGAGATCCGGGGTGTTGTGGAGGCGATAGTCGGGCAGAGACTCGCGGAGTTCTTCGAGGAAAATCCCAAGGTAGGGAAAAAGGTAATAGAGAAAGCCACCCAGTCGGCCAGGGCGAGGGACGCGGCGAGAAAGGCGAGAGAGCTGGTCCGGAGAAAATCGGTCCTCGAATCAAGCGCTCTTCCAGGCAAACTGGCGGACTGCTCGATGACCGATCCCGAGCAGTGCGAGCTCTACCTGGTCGAGGGTGATTCTGCGGGGGGTTCGGCCAAGCAGGGACGGGATCGCAGATTCCAGGCGATACTTCCGCTGAAGGGCAAGGTCCTCAATGTGGAGAAGGCCAGGCTTGACAAGGTCCTTTCCAACGAGGAGATCAAGACTATAATAACCGCTCTCGGTACGAGCATAGGCGAGGATTTCGACCTGGAGAAAGCACGTTACAGGAAGATCATCATCATGACCGATGCCGATGTGGACGGAGCCCACATCAAGACACTCATTCTCACTCTCTTTTTCAGGTATATGCCCAAACTTATAGAGAGTGGTTGTATCTATATCGCCCAGCCGCCTCTTTACCGGTTGAAAAAAGGCAAAACGGAGACCTATGTCTACAACGACAAGGAAAAGGACAGCGTCATGAAGGAGATGGGTGGTTCGAAAGGAGTCTACCTCCAGAGATACAAGGGTCTCGGCGAGATGAACCCTGAACAGCTCTGGATGACGACGATGGACCCGGAGAGGCGCACGATACTGAAGGTCACTCTGGAGGATGCCGTCGAGGCGGACCATGTCTTTACGATGCTGATGGGCGACAAGGTCGAACCGAGAAAGAACTTTATTCAGGAAAACGCGCTGGCGGTCAAGAATCTCGATGTCTGACCGGGGGCGGGATAAATAACAATTGGGAAGAAGGGTCTTCCTGCCAGGAAAAGCCAGCCGGGACGAGGTGGCAAACGGCGGAAGACGGAGGAGGAACAACTGAATGGACCTGAGCAGGCAACGGGTAATACCGGTCAACATAGAAGACGAGATGAAGACAAGCTATCTCGATTATTCGATGAGTGTCATCGTGTCGAGAGCGCTGCCGGACGTAAGAGACGGGCTGAAGCCCGTACACAGGCGGATCCTGCTTGCCATGAACGATCTGAGTCTGGCGCACAACAAGCCATACAGAAAATCGGCAAAGCTCACAGGTGATGTCACCGGAAACTATCATCCTCACGGGACGAACTCGGTCTACGATGCCGTAGTCAGGCTGGCGCAGGATTTCTCTCTGAGATATCCTCTCGTCGACGGACAGGGCAACTTCGGATCGA
>JAGLYV010000094.1 GCA_023131975.1 Candidatus Krumholzibacteriia bacterium
AACTTCGGCTCGATCGACGGGGACCCGGCAGCGGCGGAGAGGTACACCGAGGTCCGCATGACCCGCCTCGCCGAAGACATCCTCGCCGATCTCGACAAGGAGACGGTGGAGTTCGGGCTGAACTATGACGAGACGAGGCAGATGGCTCTCGTCCTTCCCTCGAAAGTGCCGAACCTGCTTATCAACGGGGCGTCGGGGATCGCCGTGGGAATGGCGACGAATATCCCGCCTCACAACATCACAGAAATAATCGAAGGTCTCCAGGCCCTGCTCAAGGATCCGGAGATGGACGACGAGAAACTTTTCGCCCATGTCAAGGGTCCGGACTTTCCGACCGGCGGCATAATATATGGCAGAGGCGGCATTCGGGATGCTTACGAAACGGGCAGGGGAAAGATCATTGTGCGGGCCCGGGCCAATATTGAGACCCAGAAGAGCGGCAAAACGAGTATCGTGATCTCCGAGATACCGTACCAGACGAACAAGGCATCGATCATCCAGAAGATAGCCGAGCTGGTCAGGGCAGGGAAACTGACCGGGATCTCCGATATCCGGGACGAGTCTGACAAGGACGGGCTGAGAATAGTCGTCGACCTGAAGAGAGATTCGTATCCGAAGGTCATTCTCAACCAGCTGTACAAGCATACTCAGCTTCAGACGACCTACGGGATCATAATGCTGTCACTGAACAAGCTGCGTCCCGAGGTGATGAATCTGAGAAAGATGATGACCCTCTTCCTCGAACACAGGGAAGAAGTCATCACCCGAAGGACCCGGTACGACCTCAGGCGCGCCGAAGAGAGGGCCCATATCCTCGAGGGATACAAGATAGCTCTCGACAATATCGACGAGATAGTGAAGTTGATCAAGAAGAGCGCCTCTCCCGCGGAGGCCAGAAACGGACTGATAAAAAAATTCGGCCTGAGCGAGATCCAGGCCCAGGCTATCCTCGACATGAAACTGCAGCGCCTCACCGGCCTCGAGAGAAAGAAGATCGAGGAGGAGTATCTCGCGCTTATTCAGAAGATCGCCTATTACAAGTCGATCCTGGAAAACAGGGACATGCTTCTCGCGATCATCGCCGAAGAACTCGACGACCTGCTGGACCGGTTCGGAGACGAGAGACGCACGGAGATAGTCGACGCGGAAGGCGATTTCCAGATCGAGGATCTCATCGCCGAAGAAGACATGATAATCACGATCACCCATTCGGGATATATAAAGAGGATCCCCGTCGATACGTATAAGAGACAGAAAAGGGGAGGTAAGGGGATAACCGGCCTTGGGATGAAGGATGAGGATTTCGTCGAACAGCTCTTCATCGCTTCGACTCACAGCTATATCCTCTTCTTCACCGACGCGGGCAAGTGCTATTGGCTCAAGGTGCATGAGATACCGCAGGGCGGAAGACTGGCCCGGGGGAAAGCCATAGTCAACCTTCTCGAGATGTCGAGAGAAGAAAACATCACAGCCTTTATTCCGGTGAGCGATTTCGGGGCGGATGTCTACCTGATGATGGCCTCGAAAAAAGGATTCATCAAGAAGACACATCTTTCCGCTTACTCCAATCCCAGAAGGGGAGGCATCATAGCGATCCGGATGCGGGACGATGACAGGCTGATCAGGGCCAAGCTTACTTCGGGAAGCGACGATATCATCCTCGCGAAGCGCAAGGGCAAGGCGATACGGTTCAAGGAGACAGACGTCAGGCAGACGTCGAGGGCCACACAGGGAGTCAAGGGTGTCACCCTGGTCGGAGATGATGAAGTCGTCGAGATGGTCGTCGTAAAAAGAAATACAGCGCTTCTTGTCATAACAGAGAACGGGTACGGTAAACGGACGAAGATCACGGAGTTCAGAAATATCCACCGTGGCGGCAAGGGAGTCGTATGTATCCCGACAGCCGGCCGCAACGGGGACCTTGTAACGGTGAAGGAAGTCCTCGATGAGGACGAAGTGATGATCATCACCAAAAACGGCATGATCATCCGCTGCCCGGTCGGGGGAATCTCGATTATCCGAAGGCCGGCCCAGGGAGTCCGCGTTATTAAAATGAATAAAGGCGATTCTGTAGTCGACGTGGCGCTTATTGCGGGTGGAAAAGACAACGAAGATAATAAGGGTAGCGAGGAAAATGGTGGTGGGGGACAGGGGCCGGAACTGGAAGCGGGACCGGACGAAGAAATAACCGCTGATGAGGTGGATGATTCCGGTGAGGCGGAGGAAAGCAGCGGTGAGAGTGGCGAGGAAAAATGAGACGTTCAGCAGGCATAAACATCGTACTGTCGGTGGCCACGCTGGTAGTGGCGGCTATTCTGGCGACAACGACTGCGGGAGCTGTCCGGCAGAATGTTTCGAATGCGGGAAAGACCGTTTTCAGCCTGAGGAACGATCGCGTTTCGATAAACCTTCCTGAAAATGGGATGCTGGGTGAGTGCCAGTACGAGGGAACGACTCTCGGGGTCAGATGGCCGGGAGATGAAGGGGCAGAGTTCCTTGGTAGTGGCGGGTTTTTTCTCAGCTTCAGGTTGAAAGACACAGAAGATATACTGCGTGCAGGACCAGAAGATTTCAGCCTGGTGGAAAAAGGAAGCTCGGGACTGAAGCTTTTCGAGGGATGTGACGCGGGAAAAAGATATCCGGCTGGTGGGTGCGACGACGACGATGATGGAGTAATAGATGAGGATCCTCTCGACGGGATCGATAATGACGGCGATGGACTGGTCGACGAGGATTTTGCCGCTATAGGTCACGTGATGGCTGTTACAAAAGCCGCGATGCCAGAGACGGGGCTCTGTCTCCTTCAGAATAGTTTCGTATGGTCATTCGGGCATGTAAGAGATTTTGTGGGGTTCACATCCCGGATCGGATATTTTCCTGAAGGAGACGGACCATGGCCCGACCTGCTGGATGTAAGCATAGCCCAGCAGGTGGACTTCGATATTGGCGGCGAGACTGACAGAGGGCGGGGGAATGACGACCACTTCTTCCTTGTCCGGCAGACGTCTGTCTCTGGCGACGATCCGGACGAGCCTGTCCCCGGGATATTTGGAGTAGCGGGGGGTGGAGATATAGAGTCTTCACGGGTCGCCGTAATAATTTTTAGCGCCTGCATCGAACAATCACGGAAAACGGAAATTGGAGCTGTTACCGAGGCGGAGTGTACCCCTCTGTCGATCGAGTCCGCCCGCATCGTGTTGCCGCTTGACGACCCCCTCGAGTTCTGGGCGGAACATGGCGGAGATGATGAACGAGGAGAAAATCCGGCCAGGCAGGGGACGGGAGAAAGCACCGATCGGGAAGCTGGCGCCGGAATACAGAAAAGAAAAGATTCAAACGGAGAGTTTTTCCCTTTTGGGTGCGGGCTTGAACGGGGACCGGCGATCAGGGGCGATTATTCGATAGTAAACAGCCTGGGTAAAATAGCGATAATAAAACCGGGGGAGACGATCCGGGTCGAGTGGGCAATGATTTTTGGACGTACCGGGGAACACCTGGCAGCAAATGTGGCGAGGGCGACGCAGACATACCTCGGAGTCAGTAATGATACCAGCGGCCGTTGTCACTGGATAGTCCCGGCGAGAAAAGCCGCTCGTGTAGAGGTCGGGGCGAAGCTCGTGCCGGTCTGGATACAGGGAAAAAGATTGCCAGCGGTCTCTGTGGAGCTTCCCGGTGATTCGGACGAGGAAGTAGAGTGGCTGAAGATCGCGGGAAACCGGATAGAAGAATATGAACAGATGTACGGAAGAGTGATGGTGACTATCAGGGAGGATCTGCCCCAAAGTGGTACTCCTTTGATGATCGAAGGGCAGATGACCTGCGGCACGTTGTTCCGAAGTATGATCAAGGCTGGCGAGATTGAAAGTTTTACGGGAGACGAGTCTACAGCACCCGACAAGCTGCCGGATGAAAGCCTGAAGATATTCCCGAATCCTTTTGTGACAGATCTGAATATCAATCTCAGCGTGCAGAAGGAACCCACCATCCTCTATAGCAGCCAGGGAGAAAGCCTGCGGGGAATCGGTTCGGTCAAAATCTATGATGTCAAGGGTCGGCTTGTAAGAACCGTTCTCGAAGAGGAATTTCTGAATCCGGGAGATTATTCGATGGGTTGGGACGGAAAAGATGAAAATGGGACGACGGTACAACCCGGTGTTTATTATTGCAAACTACAGATAGGCGACAAATCCGTAACCAAGAGAGTAGTGCTTCTCAGGTAAATATGGCTTTTTACGTTACTCCCCCAGATCATCCCGAAGAAAGAGCCTGCCTGGTCGGCGTCAGGCTGCGTGGGGTTACTGAAGAGGATGTTCGGGAGAATCTCGGAGAACTCGAACAGCTCGTGGCGACAGCAGGAGCCGAAGTCGTAGCAGTAAAGGTCCAGAAGAGAGCCAGGATAGACGGCTCCACCTATATCGGCACGGGGATACTGGAGAGCCTGGCGACGCAGATCGAGGACGAAAAGATCAATGTCGTCATTTTCGACGACGAACTTACCCCGGCCCAGGCAAGGAACATCGAAAGCCGTCTCAAGGTCAACGTGATCGACAGGACAGAGTTGATCCTCGACATATTTTCCAGAAGGGCGAGGACGAAACAGGCGAGAATACAGGTGGAGATCGCGCAGCTCGAGTACGCGTTGCCGAGGCTGAAGAGACTCTGGGACCACCTTTCCCGGCAGAGCGGCGGAATCGGGACAAGAGGCCCTGGCGAGACCCAGCTGGAAGTGGATCGGAGAAGAGTGAGAGAAAGGATTTCTCACCTCAAGAAGGATCTCGACAAGATCAACAAGCAGACCTCCGAGAGACGGAAAAAGCGCAGGGAAGCATATAACGTTACCATAGTCGGCTATACGAATGCCGGCAAATCGACACTTCTCAATATGTTGTCAGGGAGCAGCGTTCTCGAGAGCGAAAAGCTCTTCTCAACGCTCGATTCCACATCCCGGCGAGTACCCCTGGCGGGGATGGGTGAATTTGTCCTCACCGACACGATCGGGTTCATCCGTAAACTGCCCACCCACCTTGTCGCGAGCTTCAGGGCTACCCTCATGGACGTGGAAGACGCGGACATGCTGATTCATCTGGTAGACGTCTCTTCGTCAGGTTTTGAAGAGAGGATCGGTGTCGTCAACGATGTCCTGAAAAGGGTCCTCGATAGTAGCGGCGGCAGGGGAAAGACCGACCCGGTGCCCACCCTGCTGGTCCTGAACAAGGTGGATATGTTTAAGGAAAATGCAGAGGGAAAATCGCTTGCCAACAAATATCCGGACGCCCTGCAGATAAGCGCGGCCACAGGCGAAGGGATCGATGAGCTTCGAGATGGGATAAAGGCCAGCATGAAAAAGGAGTTTGTAGAGGCCGAGCTGAAAGTATCGTCAAAAGCCGGGAAACTGATCTCGCGCATCGAAAAGCTGGCCAAAGTCCTGGACAGAAAAGTCGAGGGAGAGATGATGATCTACAGGGTGATGATCCGCAGGCGCGACCTGGGACGGCTCGAGAGTACAGGCGATATTGTAGTAAAACTTGCCAGAAGATGATCAGCGGTCGATTTCGAGATGTCCGTCATTCACGCGAACAAAGGGAAATTTTTCGGCCAGGGCTTTCCTGGACTCGAGGGTCGACGGGCTTGCGGTCTTGTGCTCGTAGCTCTGGTCGAGCTGGGTCACGATAAATCTGGACATGATGATGAAGGCGAGTGGCACGATATACGGTACAAACTTGCGCCATTTCACCGAGGCGATGAGCCGGGAGCAGTAAACGGCCCCGGTGGCTATCACCGACACGAACCCCACAGACACCAGATACAGATGCCTTATATTGAGCCAGTCGTATGGAAACTGGAAAAAAGCGAACGGCAGGACCATTATATATGTCCACGCGATGAAGAAACGTATGGTCCTGTTTCCAAAGATAAACCCGAAAAACGAATAGGATAGAACGGTAAGCGCGATGAGGATCCTTATCGCGGTAGCGAACCCGTAGATAAATCTTACGGCAAGACCGCTCTGGGTCACGAGGTCTGACGTGTGTATGGGGAAAATCATCCTCACCAGGTAGTTGATCACGTTCTTGGCGGCATAGAGGATGAATTTGACCGGCCCCGGATGGTTTGAGTACAGGGCGGGGGTATAATGAAAGACCGAGGCTTTGATAATAAGCGCGGCGACCGCGATGACAAGAAGTACGGCGAAATCAACGCGGAACACACGCGCGCGGGTCTCTTTCCGGAAAAAGAAATTGAATGCCATGAAGGCACCGAGGATGGAAAAACTGGTGCTTCTCGTAAAGATAGAGGCCAGGAAGAATATGAGTGTAAAAAAGAACGAGGGAGATAGAAGTCGCCCGTTATTCTTGAGGCCGTTTCTGAAATAGAAGAGCATAGTCAGCAGGGTCAAAGCAGTGATGACCAGGTCTTCCAGCCCGGAGGCGATCATGATCGATTTCCCATAGCTTCCCACGGTACAGGCGAAGAGCAGGCCGGAAAGGAAAGAGACGATCCTGTCGTGCAGGAGTGTCTGGACCAGCAGGTATACGAGAAAAGAGTTCAGCGCGTGGAGGAGGATGTTAAAGATGAAATATCCCGAAGCGTTGAAGAAAAAGCATTTGAAGAGGAGAAAGTGAATGCCATATACGAGAGGCTGAAATTTGAAGGGCGCCTCGCTCTCGAAGGCCGCGCCCGTGTCGGTCATCATCCGCAGGCTGTTTTCAAGGGACACGAAGTCGTAGCTGTTCCAGAACCCGTTATCGAGCGACAGGCCGAAAAACAGGAAGCATATGATGCAGAAAACCCCAACAGCGAGTATATTTTTCCAAATCATTCAGTGTCCCTCAGAAAATCCGCCCCCGGCAATCCGCCCCCGACATAGATGGGGACATACTACCATGCAAGGCGGCAAAAAGTGAACATAAAACATCCGATAATATATCGGGAGGCGCGAAATGACTCGGGAGGGGGATCGTGACATTGATCGGGAATGTCGCCAAAACGGCCGGGGATCTCACCCCGGCCGTTTCTGTGATCGTGGAAAACCTGATGATCATGCTTCCAGGAACAGCTGGGCCAGGATCTTCGAGTCGGCTACCATTCCCGCCACAGTGGTATATTCGTTCGGCTGGTGGCAGGTGTCCTGGATCGTCGACCAGACAACGGCGTTGAAGCCGGCACGCCTGAATATAGCGGCCACTGTGCCGCCGCCGATACCCATCGGCTTGGCTTTGAGTCCATGTACATTCTCAATAGCTTTTGCCAGCGCTTTTACAACGGGGGCGTCTACCGGAGTGGCCGGCGCGGCCTCTTCCGTCTGAGGCGAGGAAGTCGAGATGCTGACGTTGAACTCTTTCTCGACGCCATCGGCGATCTTCCTGATGGCCACATCTATATCTGCCAGGGCGATTCCGGGCAGGACTCTCATGTCAAGATAGAAGACGTCATCGCCGGGGATAGTGTTGATGTTCGGAACGTTGGCTTCTTTTTTGGTCGCTTCGAAAGTACTTATCGGAGGATCGAAGACTTCGTCGCGCCTGTCAAAGAGCTCATACAGCTCATGTAGCCTGGTAATCAGGTGAGCGGCCGCGTAGTGAGCGTTTACACCAGCCTCGGGAGTAGAACCGTGGCACTGCTTGCCGGTCGTCTCGACTTTGAGCCAGTATATCGATTTTTCGGCCACTTCGATCATTGCCCCGTCCGGTTCTCCAGCGTCGGGAACGATTATATAGTCATCTTTTCCTATCAGGTCGCATTCCTTGAGAAGATGGGTGATCCCGAACTCACTTCCGGTCTCTTCGTCCGAAACGAGGACGACGCCCACATCATACGGAAGCTCCAGCCCCGCTTCCTTGATAGCCTTGAGGGCGAATACGGGGATGACTATCCCATGCTGATTGTCTTCTGTGCCGCGCCCGATCAGGTTGCCGTCTCTGACGATGACCTCGTAGGGGTCGGTCTCCCATTTGCTGAGATCTCCGGGAGGAACGATATCGATATGGCCCATTACCCATATTTTTTTCTTGTCCGATTTCCCCTTTATTATAGCTGTGATGTTCGGGCGGACTCCCGAGGGGACCCTGTCGTCAGGAGCGTCATAATGTTCGACGACATCAAACCCGACATTGTCTGCCAGGTATTTTTCAATGTATTCAGCTTTTTTCGATTCGCCTTCGCCGTCGTTGTCCGGGCCAAGAGCCGGAATGGCCGTCATGCCCGTCTGAAATTCGATCATCGCGTCGCTGTATCCGTCGATCAACCCGAATACCTTATCAAGCGCATCTGAAGCCATTTCGTCTCCCTCTGTTATTGATGACAGACAATAAACTTACTGAAAGATGATAATCATCGGGATAATCAAGGGTCAAGGTGTTTCTCCCCCGGCGGGTGATGTGGGGGATTGACGCTCACTTCTCTGTTGACTTGGGGGCGCCTGGCTGATGTAATGATGTGCGATAGAACTCGCTGGGGGCTATGGGTGGCGTTGGTGCGAAAGGAGAATGGAGTGGGGGGACTTCAAGATCACCTCGGGGAATCCGAAAACGACAGAAAATATCTCGAGATGATGACATCGATCCTCGAAACCGATGTCGTGGGGTTCGCCGTGCTGGATGCCGGTGGAAAATACACGGTCTTTAACCGTGGCGCGGAGAAACTTACAGGTTACGATCGAGAGGAAGTAATCGGAAAGCTGCCGCCTGACGGGATGTTCTCAGACAAGGATACGTGCCAGATCCTGGAAGCCATGGAGAGGTCTTTGCCGGTCAAGAATATCGAAGTCACAGTCACGAGGAAGGATGGAAGCGGCACAAACCTTATTTTCTCAATGTCTCCGGGGAAGGACGAAAGTCCTGAAAACATCCACTATATTCAAATATTTCTTGATAACAGCGAGAAGAAACATCTTCAGCGCCTACTGATGCACTCGCAGAAGATGGAGACGATCGGAGAGATGGCGGGTGGGATAGCCCACGATTTCAACAATCTCCTGGAGGGAGTCCTGGGCTATACGACATTCATGATGGATTTGATCGAGAATGAACATGAACTATACAATTATCTTGAGATCATAAAAAAATCGGCAAAAAAAGCCGCAGATCTTACCAACAGGCTGTTGGCCCTTTCGCGCTCGCGAAACAACAGCAAGAGCCAGCTCAATTGCAACAACATGCTCCGTGATGTCACCAAACTTCTCGAAAGGACGATAGACAAGAAGATCTCTCTCGAATTGAACCTGGAAAAGGATCTCCGGGCGATCAAGGGAGAGTTGACTCAGCTCGAATCCGCTCTCCTCAACATCTGTTTCAATGCCCGCGACGCAATGCCTGGCGGCGGCAAACTGATAATCTCCAGCGATAATGTTCTGATCGACGAGACTTATCCGAGGCTGAGCTTGAAGATGGAGCCGGGCAACTACGTCAAGATCGCAATATCGGATACAGGGATCGGAATGGATGAAGAGACGGTCGAAAAGATATTCGAACCTTTCTTCACCACTAAAAAAAGAGGAGAGGGAACCGGGCTGGGGTTGAATATGGTCTATGGGATCATAGACAATCACGGGGGATTTATAAATGTCTACAGCGAGATGGGCAAGGGAACGACGTTCAATATCTATCTGAAGGCGGAAGAAAACGAGGCGCCCGAACAAGACGAAGAGAGGGATGAAACCCCGTTCGAGCGGGGAAACGGTGAAACGGTGCTTATAATCGACGACGAGCCCATGGTTCTGGATATCGGATACGAGATGCTGGAGAAACTCGGATACAAGGCGATGACAGCGGGAGAGGCGAGTCGCGGCATGAAGTATTTCAAAGAACGACAGAAAGATATAGATATTGTCCTGCTGGACATCATCATGCCGGGAGTCGACGGGAAGGAAGTCCTCAGGGAAATCCGCGTTATCCGTCCGGACGTTCCGGTGATCCTGTCAAGCGGGTATGACAAGTCGGTGCTGACCGGCGAACTCTCGATAGATGACTGCACGACGTTCATGCAGAAGCCGTATTCCATGGAAGATCTGGGCAGAGCCCTCCACAACGCTCTCGGAAAATCGCGGGAAAATTAAAAACAGGGCATTTCCACGGGTCCTCCCGGGCGTCGCCGTGTCGCGCGGGAGAGTTCGTCTTGAACGATACCATTTTATCTGAGATAATCTGTCGGGTAAATCAACGGGGCCCCATGCCCGGCCGGAGCCGGAGCAGGGGGCAGGTTTGTTATTTTTCGGGGTGCGGGATAAGCGGCCCCGCGGGGAGAGGAGTGCGGATGCGACATCTGCTGCCGTTACTTGTAATTGTCAGTCTTCTGGCCATGGGTTGTGCCGGAACGACCTGCAAGACCACAGTCGGGAAGGCCGTGGAGGGAGAGAAGCTCGTGACCAGGGAGCTTCCGAAGGAGAAAATAATGGGCAAGACAATAGATGAGAGGCTGTCCGCCTATGCACCCGTGGAGCTGAAGGTTCCCTGGGATCTCCTCGACGAGACCCAGGTCGAAGTCCTCGAGAATCTTTATTATGCTTCAAAGATCATGGACAGGATCTTTCTCGGACAGGTCTGGGTGGGGAACGGGGATATGTACAGGAAAATCGCCGAAAAGGGTGACCCTGAGCTGCAGAAATTCTTTGATATCAATTTCGGTCCCTGGGACAGGCTGGAGGAGAACGAGCCGTTCATCGGGACGATGGAAAAACCGGATGGCGCGAATTACTATCCCGCGGATATGACTCAGGAAGAATTCAGGGCATGGGTCAAGGCTCATCCCGAAGATGCCGCGGCGTTCGAAAGCAATTTCACCGTGATCAGGCGGGGACCCGATGGCGGGCTGGTCGCCGTTCCATACTCGAAGGAGTACGGAGAGGTTCTCGAGGAAGTGGCGGGATACATGCGTAAAGCTGCCGATCTGACGAAGAACGAATCGCTGGCGAAATTTCTCCGCTCCAGGGCCGATGCTTATTTCACGGACGACTATTTTCAGAGTGATATGGACTGGATGGACGTAAAAGACAATCTTATCGATCTGACGATGGGTCCCTATGAGGTCTACGAGGACAACCTGTTCAATTACAAGGCTGCCTTCGAGGCTTTTCTCTGTATCCGCGATCCCGAAGAGAGCAGGAAGCTCGACGGGCTAAAAGGGTACCTGAAAAAGATGGAGATGAATCTCCCGATCCCCGATGAGCACAAAAACCTCGACAGGGGAAGTGAGTCTCCTATAGCTGTGGTCGACGAGATCTTCTCGGGTGGCGACACGAAGGCGGGAGTACAGACGCTTGCTTTCAACCTGCCGAACGATGAACGCGTCCGTGAGGCCAAGGGGTGCAAGAAAGTGATGCTCCGGAATATCTGTCACGCGAAGTTCGACAAGATCCTTTTTCCGATCGCCCAGAAGGTCATGGACAGGGAACTGATCCCCTATGTGACTTTCGACGCTTATTTTAACCACATCCTGCTGCACGAGTTCTCTCACGGTCTCGGACCCGGGAACATCACGCTCGCCGACGGCACCGAAACAACGGTCAACAAGCAACTGGCCAATACCTACTCGGTGAACGAAGAAGCAAAAGCAGATGTTGTGGGGCAGTACAATTTTTATTATCTTATAGGTGAGGGGTTCTTCGACGGAAAATTCGCGAAGGAAACCGCGGCGACTTTTCTGGCGGGGTTCTTCAGATCGGTCAGGTTCGGTGCAGAGTCAGCTCACGGCAGGGCGAACATGATCATTTTTAACTACATGAAAGAAAAAGGCGGCTATAGTCAGGATCCGACTACCGGGCTCTGGACTGTGGACTTTGCCGCGGCGAAAGAAGCGGTAAAGGGCCTTTCCCACGAGATCCTGATGATCCAGGCCCACGGCGATTATAACGCATCCCAGGCACTAATCGATAAATACGGTAATATGGGTGATGGCGTAAGAAAGTCTCTCGACAGCCTGAGCGACCTTCCCGTCGATATCTGGCCCACATTCGAAATAGAAAAGAAGTTTACGGTCAACTGATAACAGTCCGTGTGCCACCTCCCTAATGTTGGTCGGCCTTTCGGGGGTAAGGTAACCATTTACGGAGATACCGGGTGCGCGGAAAACCCCTGTTCAGTTGATTGTGGAGAGTCTCTGGTTTGGTCCCCGGAGGCTCTTTATTATTTGAGGGAAGGCCGCAGTTGAAGCGAAGTTATCGGATGTGTGAACAATGAAGGGATTGCACATGAAGAAGGTCGCGCTGATAGTCATCATTCTCGTGAGTTTCGTCAGCACCCTCTATGCTGCTGATTCTCCATTACCGGAAAAAGTGGAGATCAAAGACGAAGTCTCGATCGAGGCCCTCCCGCCCTCGGTGGTGAGAACCGTGCCGTTGTGTGGTGACGACAACGTGGACCCGAATCTGGGCGAGATCTCTGTGACGTTCAGCAAGGATATGAAGGTCACGGGGCACTGCTGGTCCTGGTGTGGCGTGCAGGATGACTCCTTCCCCGCGCTCAGTGGAGATACGGAGTATCTGAAGGACAATCGCACCTGCGTACTCCACGTCGCGCTTGAACCCGAGAAGACCTATGCTATCTGGATAAATGTGGATAAATTTCTTTCTTTCCAGGACCCCGGGGGACATCCGGCCGTTCCGTATCTGCTGGTCTTCAGGACAGGGGCAGGTAAAGGAGTAATACAATGAAAACTATAGGTCTTCTGGGTGGGATGAGTTGGGAAAGCACGGTCGGGTATTATCGTGCTATTAATGAGGGGGTAAAGAAATCTCTTGGCGGGCTGCACTCGGCAAAGATCATTCTACACAGTGTGGATTTCGACCCTATCGAGAAGTTACAGCACAAGGGTGATTGGGATGGAACCGCGAAAATCCTTTCAGATGCGGCCCTTGGCATCCAGGCTGCCGGCGCTGATTTTCTGCTTATCTGCACAAACACCATGCACAAAGTGGCGCCGGAGATAGAAGGGGCGATAGAAATACCTCTGCTGCATATTGCCGACGCGACAGCAGAGCAGCTTGCTGAAAAGGGTATTAAAACGGTTGGCCTGCTGGGCACGGCATTTACCATGGAGCAGGATTTTTACAAGGGACGATTGACAGATAAGCATGGATTAAAAGTCCTTGTGCCTGATGAGGCGGACAGGGATATTGTCCATAATGTGATCTATGGAGAACTTTGCCTGGGACGGCAGGTCGAAAGCTCAAAGGCAGAGTATCTGAGAATCATAGAACATTTATCCGATCGGGGGGCAGAGGCAGTGATCCTGGGGTGTACAGAGATCGGTATGCTGGTCGGTCAAGCCGACACCAAAGTAGAACTGTGCGATACGACTGCCATACATGCCGCAAAAGCAGTTGAATACGCGATAAAATCATGATCACTGGAGGAAAAGAAGATGCTCAAGGCGGTCATCAGCGAATAGAGGCCTGTTCACGCTACCGGCCGATACGCAGACAGAGAATATTATGATCAAATTTAACAATATTCATTTGAGTTATGATGGCAAAAAGGTGATTGAAGACATCTCTTTTGAGGTAAAGCAGGGAGAGAAGGTCGTTCTTTCGGGAAAATCAGGATCGGGGAAGAGTTCTCTTTTCGCTCTGGCTTTGGGATTTGTCGAACCTGGCGAAGGCGAGGTCACATTCGAAGGGGTGCGCGTTGATGAAAACAGCGTGTGGGATATCCGGAAAAAAATCGCATATATCGATCAGGATGTAAGTGTCGGGGATGGGAAGATCCAGGATCTGTTTGATTTTATCTCGGGATTAAAAGCGAATGTCCACCTGGACTGCACCAAAGGAAAAGTCAGGGATCTATTAAGATATTTTGAGTTTAACGAAGATATAGGCGACAAGAATATTGAAGATCTGTCTGGCGGTGAAAGACAGCGTTTAGCAATTGTGATCTCTGTTCTACTTGAAAGAAATGTTTTTTTCCTGGACGAGGTCACCTCGGCTCTCGATAAACATCTCAAGAAAAAAGTCGTGGATTATTTCATGAAAAGAGAGGATTGGACTTTTTTAGTGATATCACACGAGCCGCTATGGCTTGAGGATCCTTCTGTAAAGGTTTTCGACCTGGAGGAGGGGAAATGGATACTGTAGATATCACCATACTTTCGCTGGGACTCACTTTTCTGCTTTTGATCGTGCCGGTGATCATAAGTTCTATCTATGGACTGAAATTGATCAAACCCCTCTTCTATTCTGTTGCCAGAATGTCCATTCAGCTGGTACTGATCGGGGTCTTTCTGAAATATCTGTTTTTATGGAATAACATGTTTGTGAATCTTGTATGGTTGGCGATCATGGTCGTCGTGGCTGTATTTTCCGCTATCAGAAGTTCTTCCGTAAAAATCAGGAAGATATTCTTGCCGGGGCTGATTTCTTTTTCGATCGCGACTTTTGCGGTCGTTATTTATCTGAACACTGTTGTTATTTCGCTTAAAAACATTTTTGACGCGAGATACATAATCGTTCTTGGCGGAATGCTTCTCGGGAATTCTCTTCGGGGCAACATCGTCGGTATCAGCACCTTTTACAAGAATTTGAAAAAGGACACAAAGCCATATTTATATGTCCTGTCGCTTGGAGCTTCTCGTTTTGAGGCGATACTTCCGTATTTCAGGGAAAGTGTCCAGCTTGCGTTAAGGCCAACACTCGCCTCCATGGCAACGATGGGGATAGTTGCCCTTCCCGGTATGATGACCGGGGTCATTCTCGGGGGCGCGAGCCCCGAAGTGGCAATCAAATATCAAATTATGATCATGATCGCAATTGTGGTCAGCACGATGATCAGTGTCGTGCTTACCATCCTGATGACTCTGCGTGTGTGTTTCAACAGGTGTGGCGTATTGAGGAAAGACGTATTTAATGATCAATAAGGAAACGTACCTGACTGGGTCGTGGACAAGCCTTGGTATAGCACTCCTGGTTCTGGTTTCAGCTGCGGGGGCTGTCCCGGAGGCGCGCCACCCTCACTCGGCCGGCGCCGATCCTGAAAACGATGATGTCATCGTGGCCCTTGTTAAAGCGGCAAAAGAACGTACTCTGCATGAAGTCACATATAATGGGGCGTATTTTCCAATTTCATATCCAAATGGAGATATCCCATCAAACTTCGGGGTCTGTACCGATCTTGTGATCAGGGCATTCCGAAAAGCAGGGGTGGATCTGCAAAAGAAAGTCCATGAGGATATGGCAGAGAATTTTAATTTGTATCCTTCCGGGAGAATCTGGGGATTGACCAGGCCAGACAAGAATATTGACCACAGGCGAGTGCCGAATCTACAGGTATTCTTTAAAAGGGCTGGTGTTTCTCTGGAAATATCGGGAGACGCAAAAGACTATCTGCCCGGCGATTTAGTCACCTGGATGCTTCCAGGCAATCTGCCTCATATAGGAATAGTCATTGATGAATGGGCCAGTGATGGAGGCAGGCCGCTGATCGCGCATAATATTGGAGAGGGCCCCAAAATCAATGACATATTATTCGATTACCCGATCACGGGGCATTACAGGTACACAGGCAGATGATAATCTGATATCAGCAGAATTAAACCGGACTGGAAATCGTGCAAAACAAGATGACAGATCTTTGCCCACTCTGCAAAAGCCCCGGGGCTGTTTTCTATCGAAACGATAAGCAGCTTTATTATCATTGTGATAATTGCTTCGGTATCTTTCTTGACGAAACACTGAGGCTTGACAGAGAAGCCGAGAAGGCGCGTTACAGGGAGCATAACAACGATATTGATGATAAAAAGTACCAGAAATTTGTCTCACCCATTTCTTCAGCGATCATGCGAGACTTTTCTTCAGGCGACAGAGGCCTGGATTTTGGCGCGGGAACAGGCCCTGTGATCTCCAGGATATTAAAAGACAATCAATTTCTTATTGAACAATATGACCCGTTCTTTCATGATTACCCCGACCGGTTAAACGAGAAATATGACTATATTGCCTGCTGTGAAGTAGTAGAACATTTCCATGATCCCCATAAGGAATTCAAGCTGCTGAAGAAATTATTACTACCAGAGGGCAAGCTCTATTGTATGACGGAGCTTTATAACGAAAGTATTGATTTCAGTAATTGGTACTATAAGAACGATCCGACGCATGTGTTTTTTTATCAGAAGAAAACAATTCATTGGATAAAAGAAAAATTCGAATTTCGTGATGTGACAATCGAAGGCAGGCTCATAACCTGGGTAAATTAATTCTGCATAAAGGGTTGCTCGTATTTATCGGCGTCCTGTCAGTAGTGCTGGCGATTGTGGGAATTATTATTCCCCTGTTGCCCACCACGCCTTTTCTGCTACTGGCCGCGGCCTGCTTCATTCGAAGTTCGGACAGGCTCTATCGGTGGCTTGTCTCACACAGATGGCTCGGTCCCTACATCAAAAATTACCGTGAACATAAGGCCGTCACCAGACGCACAAAAATCTATACTCTTCTGCTGCTCTGGGGCACTCTCGGCTTTGCGGCAACATGGGTGACCAGTGCTTTCGCGATACGTGTTCTGTTATTGATCGTCGGAGTGGGGGTCACGGTACATGTGCTCAGCTTAAAGACGCTGACCCCGGAAATGCTGTCCGGGAAACGCGAATCAGAGGAAAAGCAGGGATAAGGGCGAAGTTGTGATGCAATCGGTTCGCGCATGTGTTAAGCTCCTTCGCGGCAGTGGGTAACGATTGCGGAACAGGAGAACAAACAGGGGAAGAAAATGGACGAAGTCAGATTCGAGCAATTGACAGTCGGGCTATTGGTTAAGCGTGAAGGCGGAATGTTTAAATCCAGCGGATTGGGTGTATTCTATGACCCGACCAAAAAGGGAGAAAAAGCGAAAGCCAGCGCGGCTTATGGAGAATATGACGAAGAAACCATCTATGGAAAATATAGCAGGATCGGGGGGGAGCATAAATATCCGAATGTAGACCCGATGATTATTGCGGAGCAGTTTTTTGAGACGATGAAGTTGGCAGGTATCGATGCTGAAAAACCCGTCAAAAGGCAATTGAGGTTGGACCTTGAGGGTAATCTGGGATATTTGGTGCGGTTCCCGCTGGAAGATCTGGAGAGAGGACGCTCGATATTCGAGTTTCTCTCGACGATGTATTATGACCATCGGAATGTATTAAAATCATTTGTATATCTTGAGAAAGCAAAGAAGAAGGATCTGGGGCAGAGTACGGTTGTGACTCTCGGGCCAGAGGTCACGACATTGAGTACAGAACGGTTCCGGCCCATATATATTGGCGGGACCCAGCAGCAGGACAGCATTAAAGTCGACAAGTCGGTGCGCGCGCTCAATTTTTATAGTGTACATAAGCAACGGCTTGTACAATTTATGGACAGGATCGAATCCAAACATACCATTTTCTCCGTGTCTCTTGAAGATCTGCCAGCCGACCAGGTCGCATATACGCATTCTGTGATGTGGGACAGCAAAGATCTGCCCAGGGGTTATCGGGCGAATTTAATAAGGAGAGGCTTGATCGGAGCTCAGGATAAAGATGTAGACAAGCTGGTCGCGTACAGCCTGTTCCCGGCGGAAATGGAGATGCGGCTCATAGAATCGTTACGGTTGATTCAGAAAATGGTTGATAACCCGGTAGGGTTGCTGCAGAAATACGTGACCGTGAATAATCTTATAAAACAAGTCGTTAAGGACGAGTTCTTCGCGGATTTTATATAGTCCTGTAGCTTCGCAGTGTTTCTGACTATCTCCTGAGTATCGAGAAGTGTACTTTGGCGCCATGGTACATAGATCTTATCGAGAGAGCGTTTGTGAACATCCAGATAAAACCGATTGTAAAAGGTCTGTTGACCTTCGTTCCTGGACTCAGGGAGTGGTTTTCACGCAAACGAACCGGAGGAACGAACCGTGCCGAATATTGTTATGAGGTCTGGCTCAAGCACCTGACCATGGCATCGGCGCACGGTCTTGAGAGGATTCCGGGTACGGTGGCAGAGCTCGGTCCGGGAGATTCGCTTGGAATCGGTCTTGCCGCGGCACTTTCCGGGGCAAACAGGTACTACGCGCTGGATGTCGTCGAGTATTCCAGCGTGGAATCGAATCTGAGGATATTTGACGAACTGGTCGATATGTTCAAACGCCGTGCTCCCCGTCCGCCTACAGGATGGCCGGATTACGACGAATATCTCGATGAAGGCCTTTTTCCTTCCCATATCCTGACGCCCGACATATTGCGAGTCTCCCTTTCGACTGAAAGACTGGAAGAGATCCGAAAGGTACTTGCGGACCCCGGCTATCACAGTGACTCTATCTCTATCCGTTACAGCGTTCCGTGGGCGAATGATGATATTATAGAGGATGGATCTGTCGATTTTATATTCTCTCAATCGGTGATCGAGCATATTGACGATCTCGATACGACTTACAAGGCGCTTTATAAATGGCTTTGCCCGGGGGGGATGATGTCCCACCAGATCGATCTTGGAGCGCACAGGCTCTCGGGAAAATGGAATGGCTACAGAGCTTATTCTGAGGGCATTTGGAAGATAATCGTTGGCACCCGGCCATACCTGATCAATCGGCAGCCCCGGTCGACACATATCAGGTCGATCAGAGAAGCCGGCCTGGATCTGGTCTGTGACCTGAAAAGATCGACTCCGGAAAAGGGAATTGAGCGGTCTCAGCTTTCGTCGCGATGGAAAGATATCTCCGACGACGATCTCGCATGTTCAGATATGTTCGTTCAGGCAAAAAAAACGCGCACCCGCTGAAGCAGATGCGCATTTTGTGCGAGCCCGGATCTCCGTAAGTGTGCTGTCAGCTACGGAGAACTCCCTTTATGATCACTCTCGAGTCGCTGGACAAATCCAATTCTCCGGCAGATATGTCGAGAAGCCCTTTTTCTTCGGTAGTAAACGATTTTCCATCTATGACTATCTCAATGCCACAGGTCTCGAGTCCCTTTTCCCCGATAAGGTAGAGCATGTTCTCTCCTGGCGCGCAATCGGGATATTCCCTCAGAAGATATCTTCCGTCCCTTGAGCAGAACCGCAGATCTTCGGACGAAGGCTTATCTGTGGCAGCCGCCATATAGGGGGATTCCTCGAAAGGCTGTAAATGAGGTTCATACAAAAGTACTAGATCCTCATTTCCGATGGAAAATCTCGATACCACATCGAATCTTTCGTCGATCACGGTATTTTCAAGTATAGCGTTATAATGCTGCAGAAACGCCTTCATTTTCTCATACTCCTCAAAATATGCTTTTTGACACATTACACATCCCTCCAAGTGAGATCTGATCTCGGTCTCATCTGGTAGAAAAAGGTCCAACGGAAACTCCGGCAGACCTTTCTCATCAGGAGCGATTGCTGCTCCAGCCCCTCGCAGTGCTCTTTTTGCCAGAATCGAAAGCCTTCCCCTAGAGATACACCCCTCAGGCTTTTCTTCTTTAAACAACTCTACCCCTTACTGGCGGCTTTTTCTCAATCCGCACGAAATTTTTTCAAAAAGTTTTCCCAGAGTATTTTCCAGAAATTCTGGAAACTTCCCCTGTGCTTCTCTCTGTACTCGACGTCGCCACCCTCGCCCAGGTGCCTTTTGAAGACTTCGGGAAAGGGCGGCTTTCTTCCGTGGACTATCATTTCCTCGAGAATGTCCCTGACGGCTTTCGCGTAGAGTTCTCTGAACTCAGCCGAGCCACCCTCGCGCCATCCGTATGAAGATAAAGCCTCTTCGACAGACTCTCCGGCCAGTTTCAGCATCTCTTTCTGGAGAAAGTCGTGCAGAGGATCACTTTTCGTCGATTTTCTGATATCCGGGATATGACTGCCCCGGAGTAGTTCGAATATTGCCGATCTGAGCGCCTGTATTTTCACGGTCGAGATGAATCTCGAGTCCTTTTCGATGCAGTCGAAGGTCAGATCGACAAGAATGCCCGGCCTGTCGCCTCCACGAGCCTGGTTGGAACAAATCGATACAAGTTCCTCGGATGACGCCAGCCTCGCCGTTTTTCCCGGTGGTGTGGCCTTGAGGTCGGTGATCGAATCTCCCTCCCGGTCATACCTTTCCGAGTTTCTTATATGTTTTGTTATGGTGGTATATATGTAATGAAGAAGTTTTTTTTCTGAACGTGATATCCTGGCGATCACATTACTTATATTCCTGGACGTCATCCCCCTGAGAAAAAAGAATAACTCGTCCGCCGTACTCTCGTCACCAGGTGATTCCCGTGTCGAAAAGAAATCGATGATCTTGCCTACGACCCGGAAGAACCCTTCCTTCGTTCTTTCGGAGAAATGCGTTTCAGCTACCTCATGGGCGATCTCCGAAAATTCATACGAGACACTATCGAAGAAAAACCCCATTTCTCCGCCGGCAAGCACACGCAGTTCCGCTTCAGAGAGGGCAAAAAGGTGGATGTAGACCGTATTGATCTCTTCGCGAGCCTCTCTTTCCAGGGCCGCGACCTCTTCCTCTGTCGGGTCGGTGCCTGCCAGAGGGCAGAAGGTGTCGTTGATCCTCCTCGCCGCGGCAAAGAGATTGTCTTTGTGGACCCTGTCCATTGAAAACCTGCTGCTCATGTCTGTGTGTGGGGGGGGGCGGGCGGCCCTGTCCGGACGACCCCTCCATTCTCCTCCCAAGGGACATTTAAGGATGACCTGATACTTTGGTGGATTTTTTCAGATCGGCAATATACTTCAGATAACTGTTGTTGACAGTCGGCTCGCGGACCCAGCCAGATCCGGTCCAGAAGCGAATATTATCTGCCATGTAGTGCTCGTCCAGCAATTCATTGTCATAAGCAATCAAATCCACGCTGTCAGGTACGTTTGAGATTCCCTTATGGCTGAATACGATGTTCGTGCCTGTGCACTGAAGATCTTTGTCGAAGAAATACTGCACATCTTCGGCTTTGCTCTTCTGAATTACTGAAAGTTTCTCTGTTGCCCGGTGTATTCGGAGAGACAGCCCGAATGCGGGACGGGAATAATATTTAAAAAGATGAAAATGAGGTAATTTGATGTAATACTTCGCTATATCCGTATTATATCCGGGAGTCTCATAAGCAGCCCCACGGGGAGAAGAACCAAGCACATGTCGGGAATCAAGGACGATCATCACCGATGATTTCAGTTTGTTGTTCCAGCCTAGCAATAAAACATCGTCAATTTCGTCACCGTCTACGTCTCTGATCCACAACTCCTGCAGATAACCATCATGAAAAAACAGCTGATAGCTGTAATCGACCAACGAAAGCCTGATCAGGCAGGCGGGAGGAGCATTTGCATAATGGATGACAATCCAGAGTATCCTTTCGCCACGGTCTGTCTTTTGTATGGTCGAGGTCTTTAAAATCCTGGGTATTTTTTGGGTGGAGACAACGACTCCTACGGTATCACTCGGGCTGATTGTGATTTCTTTCTGGAGTTCGCCTTTTTTGTTGAAAAGGAAAAAATGTGCCTGGTTGTATGTGCGGAGTTTTCTGGCGGACAGGAAGCTCTCGGTGACGACACAGGCGATTTCCTTTTCCCCGTTCCCCTTGAAGTCACCGATAAAAGATTTCACTAAACCTTTTTTGTACTTCCGGAGCGGCAGAAAGTTGAAGTTGTAAGTGTTTACGATTCCACCAAACCTGTTTTTAAATACAAAGATGCTGTCGATGTGATCGACTGTAGTTATCGTAGAATCGAAGTATCTTGTGTAGAGGATCGAGGAGATAATAAGGGCGAAAGCCAGCGAGATCGCTACCGCCGCGTGTTTTCTCCGGTGAAATGCTTTCTGGATCATGGCCTTTACGAACGACGTTCTGCCCCGACGCCATATCCTGGCATCGGAAAGACATTCATCGATATTCGACGCGCCGAGTAATGTCAAATTTCTGGACTTGTGTTCTTTTCTGAGTCTTTCGAGTTCCTCGAGGCCGGATTCATAGTTTTCTGAGGGCAGGACCAGATTTTCGCATGTGGAAAAGAAAGCAGCTTTTATCTTATTTTCGATGAACGAAGCTTCGACCTGGACGATCGTACCGTTCTCACCGATAATGCCGGAAAAAGCTGTTCCGGGTATAAGCTCGCGCTTGTTCACGGAAAGGTCCAACCTGCAGAGAAGCGAGATAAACAACATCGTGAACGAAAGTCCTGCCGATCCACCTGTCATTGTTCCGGGCAGTGTCGACGATGTTATGGCTGCTTCCGGAAGGGACAGCCTGTACTCCCTGGGCATCCTTGCGATATCACGGATTCCAAGTTGGGAAACGGCGAATCTCTCCGCGACCTCAAGCGCGGTGTAGATCTGTTTTTCAAACTCGGAGCCCGGCTCGGCGAACATGTGATCGAAGGTGACGATCGGGTCGATCTTTCTTCGGATGCTCCATTCGCCGGTGATCCTGAGCTCTACATGAGGCTGAACGATACGACCCAGAGTGATGGGAGATTTGCCGGCATTGAAGACCGAGACAAGGGGAAGAAATGCCGATTCGCCGACACGCTCATGGAAGAAGCTGTCCTTTTTCCGCGCTTTTGTCGAAGTTTTCGAATCGCCATTCGCATGCCCCGGGCTGCCGCCTTCGAGAACCGACTGAATATCATCGATCCGAGAGTGGGCCTCTTCGAGCCCCGATTCGACTCCGGCAGGAGTATAATCTCCGGAAATCATCGGGATATCGGGAGATATGGACAGAAGTGCCTTGAGACCGTCATATCCGAAAGAGATATATGCCCTTGAGATGAGGGCGTCGATGATAACAGGAGTGAAGTGTCGCAGGTTAAGCTCGTACGCGGTGGGATTTGAGCCTTTAAGGTTCTGAAGAAGAACGACTGCAGGTTCGAGCAAAGAAAGACCTTCGGTCTTCCCCCGCAGCCGCCGGAAAAGATGCTCGAGAAGATCATCGATCTCTCTTATAGTAAGCCCAAGCTCTTTCATACGATCCCGCCCGCCAGGTTTTCACCTCGCGAGTTCCCCTCCGTGGCGGCGGTTAAAGCAAATTCCCTGCCTCCCCTGACATCATAAGGCATGGAATCAGTTTACCTTATTTATTGACTTTATTCAAACAAGAAAGGAATTGTAATATATAATTCACAGATCAACGGGGGGTTCGCTGAATTCGGGTAGATGCTTCTCCGGAGAAGCTGATTTTTGAATATCAAAGGTTTCGGCGGCAGGTCCTCTTGATTTCGGGTTACATATTGGTATACAATCCGGGTGCTTCTCCGCGAGAAGGGCAAATCTGATATTCCGGTCACAGGACTTACAATAACCGGCCCTCGCCACAGGGAGGAACAGGATGCGGGAACATTTAAAATCATGCGCGCAGGCGGTGCTCGATGGTGAAAGCGAGATAGCGGAAGAGCTGGCAAGGCTTACGCTCGAAAAGAAAATGGATCTGCTGGAAGTGATAGAGAACGGGTTTGTGGCCGGTATCAGGGAGGTAGGGAAATTGTGGGAAGAGGGCATTCTCTTTCTTCCCGAACTGGTGATGGGTGCTGAAGCTATGAAGGCCGCGATGGAACTCCTTCAGCCCGCGCTCGAAACAGAGGGAAGCGACAGGGAAAAAGTGGGACATGTCGTTATCGGTACGATCGAGGGAGATATCCACGATATCGGCAAGACTCTTGTCGCGACTATGCTTTCGGCCAACGGATTCAAGATCACCGATCTCGGAGCCGATGTTCCCGCCGTCAGATTCGTCGATGAGGCTGAAAAAAACGACGCGGATTGTATCGCGATCTCGGCTCTTCTCACGACGACGATGCCTGGACAGAAAAAAGTGATCGAGGAACTTGATAAGCGTTCGATGAGAAGCCGGGTGAAGGTGATGGTCGGCGGCGCGCCATGCGACGAAAAGTGGGCCGCGGAAATAGGGGCGGACGGATACGCGGGCGACGCGGTGGCGGCTGTCTCTCTCGCAAGGAGTCTCACAGGACGGGGGTAGTCGATGAGTATGGATTTCAGAGAATATATAAAAGGAAGAAAGGTCCTGTTCGACGGGGGGATGGGAAGCATGCTCATAGCGGCAGGAATGGGCGAGAAAGAGATCCCCGAGCAGTGGAACAGCCTTTATCCAGGCAGGTTAGTGGATATTCACTCCGCCTATTTCGAAGCGGGGGCGGAAGTGGTGCAGACGAACAGTTTCGGCGGATCGGGCCTGAAGCTGTCCGCTTCGGAAGCGGGCAGGACCCTGGACCCGTCCGAAGTGAACGAGACGGCAGTTCGGCTGGTACGTGAGGCCCTGGCCCGTTTTTCTCCGGATGCAGAAGCTGGAAGCGGAGAGCCGGACAGTTCGCTCGATGGTGGACTCCGACGTTTCGTCGCGGGAGACATCGGCCCTTCGGGAGAATTCTTTCCGCCGATGGGTACCCTCTCCGCCGAAAAAGCGAAAGAGACTTTTCTGGTTCAGGCGGCAGCTCTTGATAGAGGGGGAGTCGATCTTTTTCTCATTGAGACCATGTACGATATCAGGGAGGCTGTCGAGGCGCTCAGGGCCGTCAGGGAGATATCCGGCAAGCCGGTGATCGTCGAGTTGACATTCGACAGAAAGCCCAGGGGCTTTTTTACATTGATGGGAGATACTCCGGAGAAAGCCGCTGAAATACTCTCGAGCGAAGGAGCCGATGTCATCGGGGCGAACTGCACCATTCAGAGCGATGTGGCAGCGGAGCTGGCCGGCGAATTCAAAAAAGTGACGGACCTGCCCATTCTGATACAACCGAACGCGGGAAAGCCGGAGCTCTCCGGCGGCAGGGCGGTATACAGGCAGACTCCAGAGGAGTTCGCCGTGGATATGGAACGGGTTCTCGACGCGGGGGCAGACGCGGTCGGTGGATGCTGCGGGACGACACCCGAGTTTATTCGGGCACTCAGACTGAAGATGGATTCGAAAGGGTGAGTTGATCGAATATGGACCCGGTGATCATTGAAAAAATCAGTATCGATATAGACAGGGAAGAAGTCATGCGTCTTCTCGGCAGGATAGATTCCGAAGCCGGAGAGATCGATGCCAGGGTAGTACGGGCCGTGGACAGGGGGATCGAAGAGGCAGGCCGACTGTGCGAGCCGAAAGGCATATATGTGGTAGCACGGGGGAAGGACCTGCCGGGAGTCGGAATCTTCGACGATCTGGAGCGTATGGCTTTCTGCGTTTGCACGATAGGGTCCCGGCTCGAGGATAAGGTGACCAGCTTGACAACTGAAGGCCGGCTTCTCGACGCGGTGATCCTCGATTCGGCGGGATCGGCGGCGGCCGAAGCGACGGCCAGGTACATGGATGAATTGATCGCAGAAGAGGCTTCGAAAACGGGACTGAAGACTTCATGCAGGGCCAGCCCGGGTTACGGAGACTGGGACATCAGGGAACAAAAAGGCCTTTTCAGCCTGGTAGACGGGGGAAAGATCGGGGTAAGCCTGTCGGAGAGCTGCATGATGAAACCCAGAAAATCTGTGTCGTTCGCCAAGCATATCGACAAAAAACCACATCGACTCAGAAGTGAGAATTCCTGCAGAAACTGCGATATCGATATTTGTCCATACAGGATTAGCGATATTCAGCCCGAATAGGGGAGAACCGCCCGGGTCCCTGAAAGGAGAATCGTTGTGAGTGTGATTCCGCGTGTGACCTGGTTCAGCGATGACGACAGAAACAAGATCATCGATGAGGCGAAACAGATACTCGAAGAACTCGGTGTCTTCGTCGAGAACGAAGAGGCCAGGGAGCTGCTCGATGGAGCGGGAGCGAAGATCGATGGGAACAGGGCGTATATCCCGACCGCGATCGTGGAAAAGGCTCTTGAAACGGCGCCGGGGAGAGTCCTGTTATACGACCGCCATGGGGAAATCGCTATGGATCTTGGAGGAGACAGGATTCATTTCAACCCCGGGTCGGCAGCTCTGAGGATATTCGATCGTGATTCAGGCGATGCCAGGACTCCAGTGACGGCCGATGTGATCAGGTACGCGAGACTGACCGACGCGCTGCCCGGTTATGCCGCCCAAAGTACAGGGGTGATACCGGGCGATGTGCCGGAAAACATAGCGGACAGTTACAGGGTCTTTCTGGGGCTTCTGCACAGCACGAAACCGGTCGTGACGGGCACGTTCAGGGTGGAAGCCTTTGCGGTGATGCATTCGATGCTCTCCGCGGTGGCGGGTGGCGAGAAAGCGTTAAGAGAACGGCCAAACGCCATTTTCGACTGCTGTCCTTCCCCTCCGCTCAGCTGGAGCGACCTGACATGCCAGGCGCTGATAGACTGCGCCAGGGCGGGCCTCCCCGCGGAGCTTGTCTCTATGCCCCTGACCGGCGCGACGTCGCCGGTGACTCTGGCCGGAGCCGTCACTCAGCACTGCGCGGAGAATCTCAGTGGAATAACCATTCACCAGCTGGCACATGCCGGATCCCCGATCATCTACGGAGGTTCTCCAGCCTGTTTTGATATGAAAAAAGGTACGACGCCGATGGGCGCGATCGAGACGATGATGATAGACGGCGCCTACGCGGAGGTCGGGAAGGCCCTGGGAGTCCCGACACATGCCTACATGGCCCTGAGCGATTCGAAACCGGTCGATTACCAGGCAGGAATGGAGACCGCTATGGGCGCGATCGTCGCCGCCATGTCAGGGGTGAACAATATTTCAGGCCCGGGTATGCTGGACTTCGAATCGTGCCAGAGTCTTGAAAAGCTGGTCCTGGACAATGAGATCTGCTGTATGGCATTGAGACTGACCGCCGGCATTGAACTGAGGGATGATCCTGTGGCCCTTCCGGTGATAGCCGCGGGGATCGAGAAAAAAGAGTTCCTCTCCCTGCCACATACGAAAAAATGGTTCAGGCAGGAAGCGTATATGCCAGGCGATGTCATCGAGAGGGGTTCTCTGGAGCAATGGCGGGCGAATGGTAAGAAGACAGCATTCGACAGAGCCGGCGATCAGGTGGACAGGCTGCTCGAAACGCATGAAGTGGAATTGCTCGACGCGGAGGTCAAAAAGCATATTACCGGGCTGATGATCGAAGAAAGTAAAAAGGCGGGGATGGACAAGCTTCCATCGACCTGATCGGCACTATGAAAGCTATGGGGAGAGACAGAGATAATGATCCTGAAAGAGAAGATATTCGACTCAGAGAGCGGTGATCCCGCGGAAGGCATCCTGGCTGGGCTCGAACCCTATTTGAAAAGAGAGCCTCTCCTGTTTTCGCCGGAAGGTTCGGCGCTGCTCGTCCTCGATATGCAGGGCTATTTTGTCGATCCGGGATCGAGAGCGCTGGTGCCCTCTGCCCCCGATATCGTTCAAGTGGTCTCCAGCCTTGCCGGCGCTTTCGAGGCTGCCGATGCGCCCGCTGTCTTCACCAGGCATATCGATGTGAAAGGTCAGGCCGGTATGATGGAACGATGGTGGGGAGGGCTGATCTGCCGGGAAGACCCGCTGTCGGAGATCTGGCATGAGTTGAGATCCGAGGACTGTGAAGTACTGGACAAATCGAAGTATGATGCTTTTTTGGGCACTGGTCTGGACGGGCGATTGCGGGACGCGGGGGTCGAAAGGCTTGTGATAGCGGGAGTGATGACTCATCTCTGCGTCGAGACGACTGTCCGTTCGGCCTTTATGAGGGACTACGAGGTCTTTGTCGCGGTCGACGCGACAGCGACCTATAACAGGGAGCTTTTCGACGGAGCCCTGAGGTCGATGGCTCACGGGTTCGCCGTGCCTGTGAGTAGCAGGTCGATAATCGAGGCGTTCAAAGGAAGAAAGCTTGATGGCTGAAACAATCAATACGAAATTAATAATAATCGGGGCCGGGCCCGCGGGCATCGCAGCGGCGATATACCTCAAGCGGGCGGGAGTCGATTTCGTCCTGCTCGAGAGCGGAGAGCCTGGCGGACTTCTGAGAAATGCTTTCCTCGTCGAGAACTACCCCGGCTTCCCCGGCGGTATAAAGGGCGCTGAGCTG
>JAGLYV010000095.1 GCA_023131975.1 Candidatus Krumholzibacteriia bacterium
ATGATGGAAAATCATTCAAGGCGGAGACATCCAAAGGAACATATCGGGCGGATATAGCCGTGATTGCCTCGGGGACCGTCCCGGCAGGGCCGGAAGGGATAGAAATATCCCCGGAGGTCTCGACGCGGGTCTTTCGCGAAGTGGTCGGCGCGGCTGGTATCGAGGGAAAAAGATTCGCCGTGATCGGTGGTGGAGACGCGGCCTTCGACTACGCTCTCAGTTTTGCCGAAAAGAACGAAGTCGTGATATTTGTCCGCGGAAGCGAACCTCGTTGTCTCGGCTTGCTGAGCGACCGGTGTGTCGAGCACGAGAGAATAGCGATATACACCGAAACGGAAATACTCGAGATCGACGATTGCGATGACGGGATCGTACTGCTGGGACAGGTACATGAGGAAAGCGGGAAAGACGCGGGGCCGGTCTCGATATCTGTCGAAGCCGACTACGCGGTCATCGCGACGGGCAGAAAACCATGCGTCGATTTCCTTGATCCATCGACCGTGGAAAAGTTCGATTTGCTTTCGGCCTCCGGGATTTTGTATCTTGTCGGGGATGTGACAGCTGGCAGGTACCGGCAGGCATCGATCGCGGCAGGCGAAGGGGTCGCCGCAGCGATGAGGATAGAGGACCATATATCAGGTGAAAGATGATGCGCGTAAAAGCTTCAGCAGGAAACGACGACATAGCGAGAGTCTTCATCGCCGAGACAGAAAACGGGAAGATGCTCGAGTTTGTCGAGTCGGTCCAGCCTCCTATCCCGCGGGAGGAGAAATGGGTCCTGATCATTTCCACCCTTTACGGGTGCCCCGGAGGCTGCAGGTTCTGTGACGCGGGGACCCATTATGAAGGCAAGGTCCCGGCATCGGTCATGATGGAGCAGATCGACCATCTCGTCAGGCGGCGTTATCCGGACGGCAGGGTGCCAGCGAAGAAATTCAAGGTGCAGCTGGCGAGGATGGGCGAGCCGGCGTTCAACGACGAAGTGCTTGACGTTCTTGAGATGCTTCCTTCCGCCTACGATGCTCCTGGCCTTATACCGGCTATCTCGACGATAGCACCGGAGGGAAGGGAAGGATTCTTCGAACGTCTTCTTGAGATCAGGAACAAGCATTATCCTGACAACTTCCAACTCCAGTTCTCCATTCATACGACGGATCCGGAAAAACGGGACTGGCTCGTTCCGGTGAAAAAGTGGGACTTCGCCAGAATCGCGGCATACGGAGAGAGATTCTATCGTGAGGGAGGACGAAAGATCACTCTGAATTTCGCCCTCGCCGAGGGAATGCCCGTCGATCCGGCCGTGCTGCTCGAACATTTCTCGCCCGAAAAATTCTTTATCAAAATGACTCCGGTCAATCCGACCTGCAGCGCCGGAGAGACGGGGCTTGCCTCGCATATTGTTCCCGGAACCGACAGGTACCCCATTGTCGAGGATCTCAAGAAGGCTGGCTACGATGTGCTTTTAAGCATCGGTGAGCTCGAGGAGAACCACATCGGCTCCAACTGCGGGCAGTATATCGGAAAATACCTCGCCGACGGAAACCTCGAAAACGCGTACAATTACGAAATTAAAAAGAACTGAGGCTACAGGTGTCGAGCTTATTAACGCCAACACTATACTATTTGCATGTTACCGTATCCGCCTAGTGCGCCGGCAGATTCTTCTCCCGGATATCTTCGACGTGAAGGTCGCCATACATGATCCTGAACATCTTCGAACCTTTTTCTTTCCACCAGCATATCGGCTCATTACTATTGCCGACATGTTTGCCTTTCCCCATGTAATGCCAGGTCTCCTCGACCTTCATCTCCTGGGCAAACACACAACCTTTGCAGAGGGTATTTGCTGCCGCATATGCATCATCGAACTCTTTTTCAGGATCACCTTCTCCATCGAAGAAGGATACCAGCAGAGGTTGGGCTATTTCACCCGTTCCGAGGTCGTTTATATTTTCGGGAAACGCATTACCTGACATTTTGGTCCAAATCGCAAGAGCGTCGATAAGGTCTTTTTCAAGGTTGTCGGATACATCCAGCGAATCGACCTCCAGGACATATCCTTCGGGCACATCCATGCTGAAAAGGGAATCATCCAGGCCGGAGTTCCAGATCATGTCATTCATAGTTACTGTGGCCGAAAGTGTGATTCCGCCACTTGATCTGTACGAAATAGTTTTATATTCACCGAGGGGTACGCCAAAATCCATTTTATTAAGCATTATACGGGGGCTGACTATATCGCTGTCAGGGTTAGGGATACTTACAAATTGTGCTTTAACTGGCAGATCTGTCTCTGGGTCTACCCAGACTCTAATGGTGTAGTATATGTCCTCCTCGTTGACAAACAGGTGGGTTTCTTTGCCTTTGATTATTTCTACACCTGCGAATTCGGCCGATTTTTTATGCAGCGTCTCAACCCAGGCCAGATAATCACTCATCTTTTCTTTTGCCGGTTTCCCCGACTTGTGAGTCAGTAATGCCTTTTCAGGTCCCCCGAACAGACTAAATTGTTTTCCACCGACCCTGTCAGTTATCGTTACGCTGCTAAATTTGAGGTGCTCCATTCTTTGAATCCCATAGCTGTTGACATAATTCTTTGTTTCGAAAGGTTCTATACCCTCGACCTGATAGTGAAGTTGATAAGATAAATCTCTTGCCTTCCCGATTTCCTCGAGAACTCTGGCAAGGGCGGGAGTACTTCCCTTAAAGGTGTCTGAAAAGTGGCCGATAGCCCATGTGGCTACAAGGACAATCAAAATCATAGCAGCATATTTCAGTTTCATGATATTCCTCCAGAAAGGATAAGATTCCCGGGGCGCTGGTTTCGCAAGCTCTTCAAGAGATTCGAGGGTTGCTGCTTTTATCTCGGAGATCGAACGAGTGAATAAATTCGGGTATTCAAGCAAAAGCCGATCGTCTTGAGCCAGGGAAGTTGAATATTCTCTGCAGGTGTTGCATTGTCCGAGATGTTCGTCGAGGTCAACTTTATCGGAAGGCGTAAGCGCTGACGACAGGGAATCGGCGATAAGCTTCCTGAAATGTTCACATCTTTCGGTCATTTTTGCTCTCCTGGAATGCCATTATTCTCCTGAGTTCCCTGCGCCCCCTGCTCAATCTTGTGAGGACGCCATCTCGTGTGATATTCAATGCTTCTGCGACACTATCCGAGCTGCGACCATCGAAATAATACATAAGCAATGGAATACGGTACTTTTCGGACA
>JAGLYV010000096.1 GCA_023131975.1 Candidatus Krumholzibacteriia bacterium
CCGATTTTCGTGAAGCCTCTCAGGAACGCATCCTGAGATATATCCCTTGCGTCATCGACATTGGCGATTATACCCATGGATATCGCGAAAATATCGCTGGCGTATCTGTCGACGAGAACCGCGTAAGCGTCGGTTTTTCCCTCTTTAGTCGCTTGTATAAGATCGGCATCTGCCAAGTCTATCAATCGGAGCTCCTTTTTCTACCAACTATAACGATAGACGTTGGAACGGTAGCAAATCTGTCAAAAAATTTCAAAAATATCATTTTTCCCGGTTTTTCCTGGAAAACCGCCGGACAATTTCATTAACAGGAAAAAGATCCGATTCAGCAAGTTCTGCTTTTGGCTATTCTCGGCAATTTAGGACTTGCATCTGAAAAGATTTATAATTAAACATTATATGTTTCGAAAAAAGTATCGTCAGAAAGAAAGGGATCGAAGATGAAAAAATACGATGTCGTGATTGTCGGGGGCGGCCCATCCGGAATTATTACAGGAGTCACTTCGAAGAAAATTCACCCTGAAAAGTCATATCTGTTGATCAAAGAAGAAGAAAAGGGACTTGTCCCATGTGGGATCCCATATATTTTTCACGATCTGGAAAACATCGATCAAAATCAGATGGGGCCCAAGCCCTTTGTCGATGTGGGTGGGGAAGTTTTGATCGATACAGTTTCCCGCGTGAATGCTGAAGACAAAGTGATAACAACAGAATCCGGCAAAGAAATTTCCTTTGAAAAACTGGTCTTCGCGACAGGTTCGACACCGCTCATCCCCAAATTTATTGAGGGTTATGATCTTGAAGGTGTCGAATACATCAAAAAAAGTTACAAATATATCGACGATTTGAAAAAAAGGGTCGATACAGCAAAAAACATTGTAGTCATCGGCGCCGGCTTTATTGGTGTAGAGATCTCCGAGCAGCTCGCAAAATTCAAAGACAAATCCGTCTCGTTGATCGAAGCAGAACCTCATTGTCTCTACCGCGCCTTCTCAGAGGATTTCGCGGAAAAGGCAGACGAAGTCGTCAAAGAGGCGGGGGTTCATCTCTATACCAGCCAGAAAGTTGAAAAGATCGTCGGGGAAAATGGAAAGGCAAAGGGCGTAATCCTTTCGAGCGGCACGAAGATAGATGCTGATATGGTGATCTGCTCAGTCGGATATGTGCCGAACTGCGACCTCGCGAAAGAGGCGGGCATTGATCTGAGCGAGCGTGGGACGATCCGTGTCGATAATTATTTCCGGACATCGGCGAAAGATATTTATGCCGTGGGGGACTGCTCCCAGACCATCGGGTTTATCACGGGGCAGACTGACAATATCATGCTTGCGTCCACTGGAACCGCGGAGGCTCGTGTGCTTGGGCGCAATTTGTTTCACATCAAATTTTTGAGGAATTTCCCGGGCACACTCTCGGTATTCTCAACAGAGGTCAATGGAGTGGTCTTTGCCTCTGCCGGCGCGATCGAACAGTCCGCGCGTGCTGCCAATGTGCAATATGTCGTCGGCAAGGCACAGGGTATGGACAGGCATCCGGGCAAGCTGCCAGGGGCGAGTCAGCTCACGGTGAAGCTTGTCGTATCACCGAAAAATGGCGCGATTATCGGTGGAGAGATCCTTGGTGGAAAATCGGTCGGCGAGATGATCAATATAATCAGTCTCGCGATTCAAAAAGCTGTGACAGTGTACGAACTGATATCTTTCCAGGTAGGGACGCATCCCCTGCTCACAACGGCGCCGACACAGTATCTGCTTATCAAAGCAGCAGAAAACGCGATAGAGGATATAAATATCCATGATGGCAAATTGATTTAGGACTCGACGATGACCTGAAATCGGATTCTTGCTTATTGAAGTCAGCGCATTCTCACGATCTTTCGATTCAGGGAGAATGATCCGAGGTTCAGCTTGCAGAAATAGACACCCGGGGGGACATTTTGCCCCATGGAATCCCTGCCGCCCCAGACGAAGCGGTTATCGCCTTCGTGAACCGGCCCGGAGTAAATGTCACAGACTTTCCGGCCGGCGGCATCGAAGATCATCAGTTCCATATTTCCGCCCGCGGTAAGTGAAAAGCTGATCTCCGTCCGGGTGGTGAATGGATTTGGGGTGTTTGAGAGAAGAACGATGCTCGGTATCGGATCGCCTGCTTGCGTAATATTCACCTCGATAACATCGGCCAGATCGAGTACATCCAGACGTGTATATATATCCGGCCGGTCGGTCGAGAAACTCCCGTGATTCATGAAATGATAGTTGTAGTAACTCACCCAGACGCTTTTCCCCCGTATGGGGTCTATGATCTCCATGGAACCCATATTGATACTTTCCCCGCACACCAGGCACTCGTAGATCCCGTAGGTGAGGTGGTGGATAATATGTGTCTGGTCTGACAGGGGGCCGACGGGGAGCCCTTCCATGACCTCACGCAGAAAATGGGCGAGGTCGGGGCCATCCTTTACCCCATCGCCATCTGTGTCGGGGTTATTCGTCAGGAAATACATCTGCTCTTCCTCAGCGTCCGTGAGTCCGTCACTGTCAATGTCCCCCTCGACAAACAGCTGGTGGCTGTGGCCTGAGCCGAAAATGAGCGTTGAGACAACGGATGGTAAAATACGGTTAGCGGGGTGAACGTCCCCTTCGTATACCAGGCCGCCATGAGCCAGATAATGCAGGGTGATGTACGGCAGCTCCAGCGAGAGATCCTCGAGCGGGTTTACCACCTCGACCCAGCCCATGTTCATAACGTGGCCGCACCGGGTACAGGTCTCGGTTCCTTTCAGCATGTGCTCGACAAGATAGGGCCCATCACTGCGTGGTTCCCGTGGAAGGGCGCCAAGCGCCGCAGTGAGTTTTTCGGCGACCTGGAAGCCGTCCTCGACCGAATCATTGTCCGTGTCGGGGAGGAGAGGATCGGTCGACAGGAGCGGTTCTTCGTTGTTTTCGAGGTTGTCTGAATCCTCATCTTCATAGAGGTATCCGTCGATGATGTGGGTGGGATCATACGGAAAGAGGATCTCCTTTACCCTTGCGATGTCGACCCTCCCATCATGTATGCTGCCGTCATAGGCCAGGCCACCGTGTTCGAGGTAGTGGAGCCCGATGTAGGGGATATCGACTTCCCGGTTTCTCGCCGGGTGAATTATACGGATAAAGCCCATGTCTACCCATTCACCGCAGACGGCACATTGCTCGACACCATCCATATGACATTCCTCGGCATAGGGACCGTCCGGTATCGGCGTTCGGGGGAGGGCGCCAATGAGCGCATAGAGCGCGAGGCTCTCATCGATACCATCCAGGATTCCGTTGGTATCTGTGTCGCTCATTACCGGGCTTCTGCCCAGCAGGATCTCTTCGGTGTATGACAGCCCGTCTCCATCCTGGTCATCGGGTGAACCGAGTACATGGGGATCAATATCCAGCACCCCGGCGAATCCAGGCAGGAAGGCAAGAGCCGCGAGAGAGGCCGCCCAGGGAAGTGCCCTGTGAAACGCGTGGTACCATGTGTTTTTCTGATTTGACGCGAGCCATTCTCGTATCGTCCCTTCCGGTTCTACGCCGCCGAACGCATGAACACACTCACGATAAATACCCCGGTACTCGCGCAGGAGGGACCGGGTAGTCTGACAGCCGGGACAGGCCCAGTGGAAAAGAATGCGCTGATCGCCCTGATCCAGCCCATTTGGTACATACGGCTTCCTGATGAACTGCTCGACACAGCATGATGGATATCCGAAAAACCACCCTTCAAGTTTTGTTGCGGAAGGTGTCGTCTTGAGTCGTTTTCCCTCGAATTTTGAACGATAAGTTTCAACGTATCGGGCATTCATGGAAAATACAGAGCGAGGTACAGTCTTCCCCAGAAGGGTGTATCTCCTGACGGGCTCGACTTCGAGTCCAAGCTGGTTCAGGGCGGAAATCTGAGCTGGTGAGAGTTCCCCCTCCCAGCGGCTGAGCGGTTTCAGCTGGTATCGTGTGAGCAGAGCAAGGTAGGCGAGTTCAAACGGGAGCTGCTTGATATCCAGTGCGTTTCCCATGTTCCTTCTCCTCGAATCCAGAACCTCGATACTACATTTTAAAGATAATCACAATTCGGGTGGTGTCAATCCGGATCTCTCCCGGTATCGTCAGGGAATCTTTCGATAATAAGAACGCATCGCTCGTTGTGTCGTGGCTCATGCTGTGCTAAATGCACTCATGCTGGTAGTGCTCGCCGATGTACGCGGGCACTTGACAGGTACGGTTCTCGTGGATACATTTAGGCGAGACAGGACTATATTAACTATACCTCCAAAAACTGATGGTTGATCGTAAAAGAATCATCACCGGCTGTCTTTTCCTGCTGATCATAGTTCATTATGTGGCCTGTGATGGGGGGACGGACCCCGTGGATCCTGCGTCTTTACGTGACCCGCGGGAAAAAAACCTGCGACTGACTCCGCGAGACGACGCGGAGGCTGAGAATATAGCGCTCTGTCTTTCTGGAGAACTCATTGCGCCCGGCGAGTTGTACGAGAGAGTACACCAGGATCTGGAATATATACGAGTGCGCCATGGCTCGGAACACGAGTGGTTGAACAAGATTCACTTCATTTCCCCGTGGGTGCCGAGCATGATCTGTATTAAATTCGACCTTTTTACGGGGGGGGAAGTCGCGGACGGAACATACGATGCCTGGGACAGCTTGAATGTTGCTCACGAATTGACCGAGATCAGGCAATTTTTTCCACATACCAATAGTTGGTGGATACTGTATTTCAGCGGGAAAAGACATCCGAAAAGACTCTCCGAGATATACGATGATCTGCCGGGAGTCCTGGTCGCCGAGGCGAACCCGGTAACATATTCTTTTTACAATCTCTTTCCCAGGAACAGCTGTTTTCGGGACGAGTCCGAAATATCGTATCTTTTTGGCAGAGGAGAGGGAGATTGTTGGGCTGGTTGTCCATTCGGTGAATTCTGGTTTTTTATTTCCGATAACGAAAACGTGAGTTTTGCGGGACACTGGAATCTGTTCGCGCCTCCCCAGGCAGGTGAAGATTGCATTCCAGCTCCCGATGATCCTGAATTACTCGAGAAGGCCAAATGTAACATGGTGGAATTTCGCAAGTTCTAGGCTACCGACAGGTTGTTTCACGCCAAAGAATAAAAAAAGGCTCCCGGGATCGACCGGGAGCCTTTTGATAATAAGAACGCATCACACGCACAGCAAGGCAGCGTGCGATCTTACTTAAACGCGCATTTCAGTGCGAACTGGAAGCGCATGTTGTCGTATTCAGTCATGGTGTCGGTGATGTCAGTACCGTCGTTTTCGCGGCTGAGGTACTCCGTTTTCATGAAGGCGACCTCGAAGATCGCCGTGATGTTCCTGTTGATGTTGTAGAAGACATTGCCGAAGAACTCGGAGTTGAGGTCTCTCAGCTCGTATGCTTCTGTTGGAATGTCGTCCGGGCAGGTCCACTCTGCTTCGTCGGGATCGTCAAAGCCGTAGCCGATGTTGAATGTCACACAGGATTTCGGCTTGAGGGAGATCATGCCCCAGCCACCCATCGTAGGAAGCGCTTCGCCGATCGGGTTGTAACTCTGGCCGATACCTCCGAGATACTGCTTCATGTTCTCGCCCACGAAGAACTCGCCCTTCAGGGAGATCTTCTTGTTCACGGCGAACGCCAGGTCTGTGTTGAACGACCAGGAATCGACCTCTTCCTCGTCCTCGACTCCGTAGGTCTCCTTGCCGAAGTGGCCGGAGACTCCGAGGCTCAGTTTGCCCTCGTCGCCGATCTTTGTGGCGATCCCGAGCCTGCCCTGTACAGTCGGCAGACCGGAGTCGGCCCCATCCTCGACCATTCCGTCCTCTGCCGGATCGACATCCCAGCGGTTGCCTGTGATGTTTCGGAACAGGCCGGCGTCGAACTTGATCTTGCCGTTCTCTCCCGCGTCGGCCCAGGTGGTGAAACGGACCTGAGCGCGGCGGTAACCGATATTTCCCTGATACCACAGGACCGAATAGTTCGCGGTCGCGGGGTTCAGGGGAGAGATGATGTCCCAGGTCTGTCCGGCGAGGATCGTCCAGTTGCACTTGCCGAATTTCATGTAGGCGTGCCGGAGCATCGGGCCGGCCTTGTTCTCGCCGCCACCGGCGTTCTGCCAGTCGAACTCCATGTATGCTTTTGTGGTCCAGTCCTCATCCTTCCACCAGAAATCGAATCCGAGTCTCGATTCGCGGGCGGTCAGGAATAGTTCGCTGTTGTTGTCTCCCTCGTAGGTGGGGACGTAAAGAGCGTAGTTGCCCGGTGACATCCTTGTCATGTCGTAGATCAGGTCGGTCTTCAGGTATCCACCGAACGTGAAGCCGAAAGTCTTGTCCTTGCAGTCTTCGCCAGCGAGGGCCGGTACCGCGAGAACAATGATCAATGAGAGGGTGAGCATAAAACTGATCGATCTGTTCATGTCACTTTCCTTCCCTGATTAAAGGTACGAAACGATTCGGTCATGATGCAAAAACACATGATAGTCTTTGTAGCCCAGTACAGGTTTTCTGTCAAACACTAACCTCATGCTGAATCAATAGTTTCAGAAAAAACGCATGAAAGTCGCAGGAACCCTGCCGCGTTAAGGGCAGTAATCCGTGATAGTGCGAACCATCCACAAAACATCCAAAAACCACTCACACACTTTTCACAAAACCAGTCATAAACTATTCATGAATCATTCCCAAACCATCCACAAAAATATTCATAAAATCCCACAAATATTTTCATAATTTTCCGAAATATTTTCATGTTTTTCCTTGACATGGTTTTTTGTGTGTTTCGGCGTTTGTTCAGTGCTGGCGCGGATATTCGGCGCACAACACCCCTCTCGTCTGTGCTGCAGCGTTATCTCGTTCTTTCCGACCTGCGGCATCCCAGCCTGCCCGTTCGGGCCATGGCGGAGGCCTGTCGAGGCCCGAAAATCCCATGGTATAATGCAGTCACTGGG
>JAGLYV010000097.1 GCA_023131975.1 Candidatus Krumholzibacteriia bacterium
TCAATCTTCCCGCAAGCACCCGTCAGGGTTCATACGATCATCATGAGATTCATCCTGATTTATCGAGACTTTCTTCTTCTCTATATCGACAGCCATGGCCATGGTCCCCGATTCAGCCCCGGCACAATACCCTGAAGTAAATTCATACAGGGTGAGCCTCTGCCCGGGAAAAGGAGGAAAGAGAGAATTCTCCAGCGCCGCGGGCTGCCCGTGGGGCATCCCGTCCGAACCGAAGACCAGGTCGATGCCCGGGACATAACCTGCCTCGTCGATAAGCATCCTGAAGGGGTTGTTGCGTTCGAGCATTTCGGGTGAAAGCCGGTCGGCATACCGAACGGAATCGACACTGAAATTCGGTTGCATCGAGAGTACCACTCCAAGCATCCAGGCACGGTGAGCGTTTTCGAGCGAGATAAACTGGCAGTGTTCCATCCTTGTACTGGGAAGGATGCCCTGCTCGTCGGAGTACCTTTCCAGCACGTCGAGTACCTGGTCGCAGGCGAGATCTCCAAGCGAATGGATCGACAACCACTTCTTCGCGTCTGCCGCCTCGGCCACAAATTCCGACAACTCATCATCGCTGTAGATCAGAAGTCGCGTTCCATCGAAATCATCTTTTCCTGAAACACCCGCTGTACGAGCACCGGGAACACCATCGATCCAGGGCATCGAGACAGCCGCCGTACGGGCTCCGAGAGCACCATCGGCCCAGATCTTCATACCCTTTACAAAAGACCTTTCGTCCGCATTGAACTCTCTGAACGATTCGGGCGCGGTCCAGAGAGAAGTCCTGTCCAGCAGGCCTGCTTCACGAAAGACATCGATCACCGCGGCAGAGGACATCAGCATCTCCTCCGCGTACCAGACACCTCGCCCCTCAAGCATCTCGTAGAATCGAGCCAGCGCCCCGGCATCGAGACCCGCAATATCTATCATAAGACGCAGGATGACCGGCAGATGCCGTTCCACCCAGGAAGAGTCGTCGATATTGTCGACAGCCTCCTTCCAGTCGGGGCGCAAGAGTTCCCTTGCCCCGCTGTTCATCAGATGATTATGAAGCGATTCACCACAGATAAATACAGGCGGAAGCAGGTCGAGAGCAGATGTGGAAAACGAAAAGCGGCTGTCGTTCCAGCCATGAGCCAGGATGACATTGCCATCCCGCCCGGAGCTCCGATTGTCGCCTCTATTTTTATCCCGCCCGGGATGATGCCCGGTTCCCTGTCTTCCGGCAAGACCGACCCGTTCTTCGATCAGGGTCAGAGCTTCGGCCTCATCAGCGGCATCCCCGAGATACACACTTCCGTCAAGCACGGCGTAGAGAGAAGGATGGTTATGATGATCCTTCAAAAAGGGCAATGTAATGGTCCTGTCCATAATCGCTATACCAGCCTTGACCGGGGACAACATGCTGAATATCTTTATCATACATCCGGAAAGGCAGGAGTGTAATGAAATTTTTCCGACATCCCTGGTTCGCGCTGGCATCGGCTGTGGCTATTCTCACCCTGTTTTCAAGGCAGGCATGCTCCCGGACGTGGTATGTCGATGCCTGTGGCGGGGGCGACATGCCGACTATCCAGGCCGCAATCGACACTTCATCGCCAGGTGACGAGATACTGGTGGGCCCCGGAAACTACTCCTGGTCTACGCAGGGAGGCGAGGAAGCGGGGATGATCACATTCTGGGACAGAGACATGTATATCACGGTCCGAAGCGAGATGGGACCGGAGGTGACCATACTCGACGCCGAATTTCAGTCACGGGTCATATACTGCCATGGTCAGAACTGGATCACGATCGACGGGTTCACGATCACGAGGGGGGAAGCCCCCGACTTCGGCGATCGCGTAGGCGGCGGGTTCTTTACACATATACCTGGCGAGACTGTAAAAAACTGCATTTTCACAAACAATCGCGCGGAACACGGCGGTGCCATCTCCTGCGTGATCAACGACCGTTTCTTCAGCGCGGAGAACTGCCTGTTCATCGGCAATGAGGCCTCTCGCTACGGCGGCGCGATCTCTCTCTGGAACGGGACCAGCACCATTAATATCTCGGGGTGCGTCTTCGATGGAAATATTGCCGGTGAAGGTGGTGGTGGGCTGATCGCCTACAACTGCCCCGTGGAAGTGAACAGCTGCACTTTTTACGACAACACATCTGCTGATCGGGGCGCTGTGATCCACGTTCACACCAACGGAAACGTTCAACTCCGGGAAAACACTATCTGTGAGAATTCCACATCAGGACCGGTCTTCTCATCGACCTCGACTGCTTATCTTCTGATCGAAAGGACTGTCGTAGCATTCAACAGGGGATACCTCTTCGATCTGTCCGCTTCGACGACAGGCGGAGTAGGCTGCAGCAATTTCTACGGTAACAACAGCGGGGACGCGCTGCCGGTCGAACTGACCGATAACGACCGAAATATCTTCGTCGACCCTCTTTTCTGCGGAAGCCCGGGATCTCACAACTACTTCCTTCGCAGCGATTCGCCCTGCTTCCCCGCCAACCGTCCGGACGGCCTCTGGTGCTCCGTGATCGGTGCCTGGCCGATCGACTGCGGCGATACAGCAACGGAAAAGGAGTCATGGGGATCGATCAAGAATCTGAATAAATAGAAGATCCAGCTGACTCATCTTTCATTCTGAAATAGCTGGTTCATCATTTTATCTGAAATATCTGCGGCGGATTTCTATGCCGATTGAATCGAATTCTTCAAAAATCTCTCGTACTCCGCGCCGATCGCGTCCCAGTCATAACCGGCAGCGGTTTCCGCGGCAGCCTCTCCCACGGTCTCTTTCAACCCCGGGTCGTCGATCAGGTTCTTCGCGATCCCGGCGATCTCCCGGGATGAAGTCCTCTCCTCCAGGATGAAGCCGTTTGCTCCGTGCTCTATCAGTTCTGCCGCTCCCGCGGTGGAAGATATTATGACGGCACGTCCCGCACTCATCGCCTCGAGGACGACGAGACCGAAGGCGTCCATCCTCGTCGGCAGGATGAACACATCTGCCGCGCTGTAGTATGCCGCGACATCATCGACAGATCCGCAGAATATCACGTCATCCTCCACACCCGACTTTTCCACGATTTTCCTGTATCTCGCGGGCGAATCGCCTCCGACGACGAGGAGCTTGATCCTCCCCGCGCCGATCAGTGGAAGCGCCCCGATAATATACTCGAGTCCTTTCCGCTCAAATTCCCAACCGACAAAAAGCGCCGTGAATCCGTCCGGGGCGATACCGTGTCTCTTTCGGACAGCCTTACGCGCGTCGGGATCGAAGACAAACTCGGCACGATTCACCCCATTGTAGATCACCCCGATATCGTCTTCGGAAAGAAATGGATAACTATTGATAATGTCGCGGCGGACCATCTTCGAGATCGTAGTGATGCAGGGAGAAAAACCGCTCGCATGGGGAAGGTTGCCCTGCCGCGGCTTCTCTGCCACAAGGCGGGTCTGCCTTCTCATCGCTCTACGGTAATTCCACTTCTCCACAGCAAGGATGAAATGGTGCAGCGGATAAAAGAAATGTTTTTTCTCTCCCGCCGCTTTCCTCTCCCCGATCCAGGCCCTGTGGCAGCTCTCGGATGTGACGACGTCCTGCACGAGGCATTGCGTGTTTCCCTTGTTCCAGACAACGTCGTAACGTCTTCTCGTCAGCAGGACGGCAATCGTGCTGAGCAGTACGAACTGCGGTACCTCAACGAGATTTTTCATCTTGATCCCGACAGAATGGGGCAGGCCAATCAGCCTTACGCGGTGAATATCTATATTATTGAAATTATAATCTCTGTCGACCTGGTTGGTCAGGACCGTGATATGGTGTCCTCGCGCGGCGAGTTGCTCAGCTGTCTCAAGAGACGTCCGTGCTATTCCCCCCCGCCGGCCATACACCCTGGTGACCATCAGGATCCTCATGACCGATCCCCGCTGTCGGTGGTTGTACCGCCTCCCGTATCCGTACCGCTACCTCTTCCCCCACCACGGCGCAGTCGTTTTCTGACTTCCTCTCTCACCTTCCGCAGGGCAAGGGTCAGGACGAACCAGAGAACAGCGATCACGACCAGAATGACAAAAAGCCTGATAGTATATCCATACCTGCTGACACTCCCGTCTACGGACGACTGGAATTTCTCGATAAACAGGCTGGACCGCGACAACACAGATCCTGTCCACCATGCCACGAGGCCTGAGACCAGAGCCACCGCGGTCATGAACAGTATCCTCCCGGCTGCTCTGCCCTTTTCCGGCACTTTCATGAAGACGAAAAGAAGAACAAAAAGTACGATCTGGGAGATGCTGGTCGCGACGGCGATCCCGGATATGCCGAATCGTTTATAGAGCATCAGGTTCAGCGTGATATTGAGCGCGAGGGATATTACAAAACAGACCAGGAGAAGAACATTCCTTTTGACCGCCTGGTAGTATTTGGAAATGGGTATATAAAGGAAGTAGGCCCAGACGCCTATCGAGTAGCCCCTGAGCGCGCCGGCTGTAAGCTCGATGCTGGCGTTGCCGAATTTGCCATAACCATAAATCAGTCTGATCACTTCTTCTGCCCCGACGAAAAGAACAACACTGATCGGAAGCATTATATAGACGGCATACATGATCATATCGCCTATATCGGTCGATAGCCTGTTCATCTCGTCGCGAGCTGAGAGATCGCTGAAGTACGGCAGAAAGACGCTCATGAATCCCATCCCCAGTGTGATGCCGGGTGTTTCAACGAGAAATCTCGAATATTCCAGCGCGGCCACCGAACCCTCCGCCAGCAGCGAGGTGATGACCCTGTCGATATAGACGTTAAGCTGCGCTACCAGCACCATCCCCATGAGCGGAAGCCATACCGGGAGGAAGGTGGACCATATCTTCATAGCGCGGCGGAGACTCTTTATGGGCTGGAAATGCCAGTATTTCCTGAGGCTCGAAGTGAGCATGAGAAAGAACACGACGTAGGCAACGGGAAACGCGGCGCCCATAAATGCGAAATCGTTTCTGTAGACCGTCAGGAGTACACCCGCCAGAACGAAGATGTTCTGGACCACCGGCCTCAGCGACGGCGTTTTGAATATATAAAAACAATTCAGCACGTATGCTGTCGCGCAAGCCATCAGCATCGGTACGGAAAAGCTCATTATCTTCGTAAAGAATACGGCGTGTCCGGTCTGGACAGAATTAAACCCCGGGGCAAGCAGGTAGATCCATTTCTCCGCGAAGAAATACTCCAGCACAAAAATGACCAGCCCGGCGATCATCAGAAAGAAAAAGAGCTGGTTGGCCAGCGCCCAGGCAATACGTTTTCTGCCGGTCGAGAGATGCCCCCGGAAAACGGGGATAAAGGAATTCTGCAGGCCGGCGCCGGCAAGGATGTTCACCGGAAGCATGATCGCCGTTACCGCTATCCGGAAACCATCGACGACCGCGCCCGTTCCGAAAAAATAGGCGAGGATGATCTCCCTGAGATATCCCAGCCCCTTGCTGAGAAATGACACGAGAGCCACAAAGAAGCCGCTTTTATATAGTTTCTTCTTTTCCACCCGGATCTTTCACTCGCTTTTCGTCAGGATCTCCCGTTCGATCTGCCGGACAGCATTTATGTGACAGAAGAAGCAACACTATCGCTACGATACCCCCTGCCAGCGTCCCGAACATGTCTTTCCAGTCAAAGGTCCCTTTAGGAAGCCATATCTGCGCCACTTCATAGACGATATATCCTGTTGTAAAAAAGGCCGCAAGCCTCAGAGCTTTTTTTCTGCCGGGATTGAGAATCGACATGCCGAAGAAGATCTGGGTCATCACTCCAAGATGATTACCCATCGTATCGGCGATCCAGAAATCTCTGATACCGTTCGCGTAGACCCACGGCCTGTAGATATATCTGCCGATCTCCGTCAGGGCAAAACAGGCTATGAACAGGATGATGTAGATCGTCCTGAGCCTGTCGAACACCTTGAACCTCTCACTGTCTATAAAAAAATTCATGTGCGGATACTAGCAGGTCAAAGGAATCCGGGCTACATCGAAATACACTCAGCTTCCACTTCTACGGAAACTCGATCCTCAGCCTGACGCTGTCGCCCTCTTCCGCGATCTGTTTCATCTCGACCGGCCTCACGGACCCGATCCTCAGGATCGCCATGTACAACCTCTCAAGTTCAGAACGGGGAACAATCACTTCGATGGGCTTCATCACGATTCTTCCCAACGAATCCACATGGCTGGAAATTGATTCCGCGGAAGGCGCATACCTCGACGCCCTGATCCGGGTCGCATCCACATCGGTATCGGCAAAAGCGATCTTCTTTTCACCGATGATCCTGTAATCTATGATCCTGCCACCAAACATATCGAGCGATCTCGATAATTCGGCCAGGATAGAGTCGGGCGAAGAATCGATGTCCGGCAGGTCGGTTGCTACCGAACCGCCACGGACATGAAGGTCGTCACCTGTCTTGACGATCCCGCCCTTAAGGGCCAGGGCCTCTACTACATCATCGACGGGGAGTTCTTCAAGCTCGTCACTGGTCACTTTGTAACTGACATCACTGTCCCTGATCTCGACCCGCTTCACCGGCGCCTCGACAAGGATCTCCTGCGTCGTTCCCGCGAACTCCGGGGCCGACCTGGATTCGCCGCTTTCAGACTCGACACTGGATTTCTGGCCCGTGATACCGGCATCGGCCTTCTTCTTTTCGGATTCATTCAGGGCTGACGTTGTGGCCGATTCCAACACGGAGGGCGCAACCGCCCCCTCTTCGGCCAACGGGATTACGGCGCCCTTCTCACTGTCCGTCTCGTCCAGTTTATCCGGGATCCTTCCGGCAATTCCCTCTTTCTGTTTCAGGGAAGTCCCGGGTCCATCGAATCTCTCTGCCACTTCCCGTCCCGTTCCGACCGGAAGCGCGTCTTCCACCCCCTGCTTCCCCACGAACCCCGAGATATAGACGATCAGGACCACGGCGGCGGCAAGCCCCGCGATCTCGATCGGCACCTTGATGCGCAGAGGATGGAATATCCCCCGAATGACCCTGCCAAAGGGCGAATCGTTTTTGAGCCGTTCGTTGACCCTGCCCACGAACCCGGCGGGAGGATCGACCTGCTCCATGTCATTCATATAGACGATGATCTCCTTCATCGACCTGTACATCTCCATGCATGCGGCACATTCATCCAGATGAGATCTCACCTCGGAGGCTTCCGCTTCCGGGAGGACGCCGTCAATATACTCCGACAGCATGGGCCTTATTTTTTCACAATCAGTCATCGATTTTTCCTTGCAACAATTCCCTCAATTTCAATCTGCCTCTGGACAATTTCGATTTTACCGTCCCCATCTTCAGGCCGGTCATATCCACGATCTCTTCGTAGGAACGCCCCTGGATATCTTTCAGCACAACGACCATCTTCTGCTCCCCCGATAACAGATCGATCGCCCCCTGGATCATTCGGCCGACTTCCTTTCTTGTGATCGCGCCGAGGGGAGATTCCGACCGGTCGGGAATATCGACCGGACTATCTCCGTCCCTGTATGAAGGCCCTTTTTCGATGCTCACTTTTTTCTTCTTCATACGGTACTCCCGGGTATCCATCCTGTTCCTGCAGGTATTCACCGTAACTCTGTATATCCAGGTCCTGAAACTCGACTCGAACCTGAAACCTCCGATGTGCCGGTGAACCTTTATGAATACCTCCTGGGCCGCGTCGTCGGCCTCGTCGTATTCTCCCAGCAGCCGGAAACAGAGGCTGAACACCATCCTCTGGTGGAGGACTATCAGTCTGTCGAAAGCCCGCTTTTCACCGGACAGAAAGGCTTTTACCAGCGACTTGCTCTCGGCTTCGACATTTACAATCTCTTCGGTTTCTGCTTCTTTCATCCAGTATCCGGATCTTTCTTAAGCCCTGTCCACGCCCTTCAGGACGCTTCGAATATATGACAGGAAAAATGCGACCTGTGTTCCCTCGACCGGCAAAATAAATCTGGAATCAATAGTATCATATTCATGAATGGCCTATGCATGAAATTCCGTGCCCTGTCCCTCATTCATTCTCATACCATCTTCCCCATTCATTTTCATGCTTTCTATCGAGCAACAAAACTATTGACCGTCACACATGTCCTGAAAGAAAATCATTGATATTCGATATATGATTTACCTCTCACTTTCACGATTGTGAGGCAAGGCATGAGAAGGGTCTTTTCGGCGGCTGCTCTTATCACGATAATGCTCTCCGTTTTTCTGTTTCCCGTGGGTGCCGGTCACGGCGAGGGCGGAGGAAGCGCGCCTTTCGGCGCGTTCGAGGAAAAAGACTTCGAGAGGCCCGAGACCTGCCGACAGTGTCATATCGATATATACGAGCAATGGTCTCAGGCGATGATGTCCGAAGCCTTTACCCACCACTGGGACGAGATAGAATATTTCGATCTTGCGGTGGAACATGCCAAACGAAACCCGGAATTCGAAGATGCCGTAGCCGGTTGCAACGGCTGTCATACTCCGCTGATGTGGCTTACCGGCACGAAGACACCACCACGCCCGGCAGAAGGGTCGCGGGCAAACGAGAGCGTCTCCTGCGATATCTGTCATACTATCACGGCTCGTACGGGCGACCCCTCGGTCAATTTCAACTATGTCAACTCGCCGGGTAAGACAAAATACGGCAACCGCGAGGGAGTTGTCAGCCCATATCACGAGACGGCGAAACTCGACTTCGTAAGCTCCGCGGAATATTGTGGCATCTGCCATAACGAACAGAATCCTTTTGGACTGTGGGTAAAATCGACTCAACTCGAATGGGCGGAAGGTCCCTATAACGCCGAAGGCGTCCAGTGTCACACATGCCATATGCCGAGAGGCCCCGGCAGAAGCGCCAATACGGCAAAAGAGGCACACCCCGATGTCGCCCAGCACCTCTTTCACGGCGCGCACGATCCGGGAAAAGTCGGCGGTTCTATAGAGATGAGGATGCATCCTGTCGAGAGAGAACTCGAACCGGGTGACCAGGTAGTTATCAAAGTACAGCTCTTCAATGGTAAATGCGGCCACAAGGTCCCGTCTGGCTCGGCCGAAGAGAGGCAGCTCTGGCTCCGTGTAACAGCCGTAGACGCGACTGGCAGGGAATATCACCTTCCCGTAGACTTGAAGGGATTTGAAGGAGAGGAACAGACGATCACAAGCAACGAATTGACCTACCAGGACATGGGATACATGCTGGGCAGGCCTGACTTCAAAGGAATACCGAGAGACGCCCTTCCCGAAGGTGACAGGATCTTCTGCCTCCCCTACTTCGACCCCGAGGGACGAAGGACGATCGCCCAGTGGAACACGGCCACTTTCGGGACCGATTACAGGATCGGCCCGAGGGAAACGAAGATCGAGACATATACCTGGACCCTGCCCAACGACATCGAGCCGGGAAAAGTAATCATAAAAGGTACTCTGAACTACCGCAGGCTGGTCAAGTCCGTGGCTGAGTATCTGAAAGTCCCTGAGGATGAAACAGAGATAATACATGTGAACGACGCGGAGACCTGGTTCGAGGTCTTCGATTGATTAAAGGTCCTGGATTGGATCAAAAGGAGGTCTCATTTTGAAAACAGCGGCCACCCGGACAAGGATGACCCTGGCCTGTCTGCTCACGTCGATATTTATGGTGACACTTCTCGCGGGAAGCGCTGATGCCGTTCCCGCTTTCGCCAGAAAATACAAGATGTCATGCACGACATGCCACGCTCCCGCGCCCAGATTGAAAGCCTACGGTGAGGATTTCGCCGGCAACGCATTCCAGTTGGAGGAGGGACAGGAACCGCCCCGTGCCTTTTACGACACGGGAGACGACCTGCTGATGCTGCAGAGGGACATCCCTATCGCGATCAGGTTCGACGCCTTCGCCCACCACACACACTACTCGGGTAAAGAAGGCGAAGGTATGACCGATCTTAAGACCCCCTACGGGGTAAAACTAATGTCTGGAGGAAACATCTCGAAAAGCATCGGATACTATTTCTATTTCTACATGTCCGAAAAGGGCGAAGTCGCGGGTATCGAAGACGCCTATATCCATTTCAACAACCTCTTCGGCTCAGAGCTGGACATCATGGTGGGTCAGTTCCAGATCTCCGATCCCCTTTTCAAGAGGGAGTTGCGCCTCACCTTCGAAGACTACCAGATATACAAGCTCAGGATAGGCGACACGCCCACAAACCTCGCCTACGACCGCGGGTTGATGATCACTTATACCGCTCCCTGTGGAACTGACCTTGTATTCGAAGTCGTAAACGGCAACGGAAAAGACGCGGTGGACGAGACGGGATACTTCGACGCGGAACAGTGGAAAAACGTCCTGCTGAGGGCGACACACGGCTTCGGGCCGGTGCGGCTCGGCGGATTCGCCTATTCGGCCGACTCAAGGGCCCCGGTCTGGAACGATTATGTACACAACAAGCATATGTACTGGGGTATCGACGGCACGATCGATTTCAAAGATATCTTCCAGGTGAATGTCCAGTACCTTGAAAGAACAGACGACAATCCGTACTACGACCCATTGCAGGCCAATGAGAAAAAGACTGTCGGCGGGTTTGTCGAGATGGTCTGGGCCGTGAACGGAGCCGATGGACGTGCTTTCGTCACCGGGCTGGTCAACATGATCGATTCGGATATCGACAAGTACGACTACATGTCGGGTACGCTTAACTTCAGTTATCTCCTCCGGCGAAATGTCCGGTTCCTCGTCGAGGCCACATATGAGGATGAAAGAGAGCGCTACGACTTTATCACGGGATTCGTTTCGGCCTTCTAGCCATGCTGGCCCGGAGCGTTCCATGGAGCTGCCGGAGCAGGACCTTCGAACAAAAAACAAGGGGACCGGGTAAGATACCCGGCCCCTTTTCTCCGATCCCGTCGACCGATGGACGTGCCTTCCATCAGTATCTGGAATCAGCCTTCCGAAATAAGACGATCCCTGTCTTAAGCTCTATCGTCAGGGCAGCCTGTAAAAGACCGCACCTTAAAAACTCCTCTGCGTCCCCTCACCCCCGGATTCCCTCCGTCTGTATACTGATACGTCCGCTGCTGGAACATAGTTCCAATAAATCTGCATTTTCGCAAGTATCTACCTCAGCTCTTCAGCCCGGGGAGAAGCCGCGTGAATATCTTCTCCGCCGGGCAGAAGCCAGTAAAAGACGATTGTACCAGGTTTAACGCTACGAAGACGGCAAGCAACAACCACCGCGCAGATACCATTGTCCCAAGGAGCAGGGAGAGGAGGATCAGTGTCCCCGCGAGAAGTCTGATTATGTATTCGAGTCTCATTTCAATTCCTTTCAAACCACGTTCGCCTCTCTAGAGGCCATACGTGAACTTCATATATACATTATCGTTTCTGTCGAACATCCCGAACTTTGTCCACGGATCAGCACTCTCGAAAACGTTCGCGCCTACGACCATGGTCACTTCGTCCGTAAACCGATATGAGACTGCCATCCTGCCGTAGAAATCCTCTTCCGATGGAGAATAGAAACCGAACAGAGAGACATTGAGAGTCTCCATCAGAAAGAGCATCGTCATCCTGCTGGTCAGCAGATGATACATCTCATCCTCTTCGTTCATCCCCATGGGAAGGGTCTCGAGATACCTGTCGTGGTCTGTGATCATAATGTTCTGGTACTGAATATTGGCAGTAAACGACTGATTTACAGCTCGCTCGAAACCGACGAGACTCTGTATAGACGAATTGGGAATGAACGGATCATCACCTTCACTGTCATCGAGAGAATCGTAGTACCCGCCCTCGGTCCAGAAGACTCCACCAAGTACAGGTGACCTCAGAGAAGCTCCGAACACCTGGAGTCCGGGATAAAATGCCGTCATCGTCGCAGGGTCCGCCGGGTCCGGGGCCATTCCGACCGGCCCCTTGTAGAATCCCCGATAGTAATAGAGCGCCGCGTCTATCGTGCCGATATATTTCGAATACCTCGCGGCGACCTCACCATTTGCCACCTCGGCGTCCGGAAGAGCCGGATCCATGATGAAACCTTCTCCACCTACATATCCACCTTCCATGGGGTTATAGTAGCTGAACCTCTCCCCCGTCGGTGTTATATCCGGGGCGAACCGCGGCGTATAGACGATATCAAGCGATCCGGGTCCGCCGTAAAAGGTGGCGCGCACCGCGTTCTGCGGTGACTTGAGATACTGATCGTCACGCCCCGCGAAAAACGACTGGTAATCTTTCGGGAACAGATCGTTGATGAATATCAGGTCTCCCGTTCCCCAGGTGATGACCTGCCTTCCGATCTTCATATCGACATTGCTGCCGACACTGAACTTCAGATAACCCTCTCTGAGGATCATCCTGTATTCGGGTTCCAGGTAGTCGTCATAAACGAAATCGAGGCGACCGAAATACTCCGCCGCGTCTGAATACGACTCGAGTCTCATCTGGAGTCTCACTTCCGAAGCCGTCAATTCCGACGGCACAGGGTTGTTCCTGTCCGATCCGTATCCGTAGAGTCCCTGAACGAACCCGCTTATCTCTGTCCCGGCCGCGGCTGTAGCAACAACAGCCAGGATCATCATTGTAACCGACATTTTCTGTATAAATCTCATCATCGTTATCACCCAGTCCCTACTTTATGAATTCGCGAGGCGGATTCTTGAGAAAACGCTCGGTGAAGATCGATTCCTTCATGCCCACATTGTATCTGATCGAGGAAAACTCGACGGTCGTATACTGCTTCTTCTTTACATTCTCCATCTTCCTGAATACCGATGTCAGGACACCATCATGCTCCTCGACCCTTTCGGCAGTAAAGATCCTGGCCAGGTCACCCTTGGCGTTGTAATACTCTTCCTTCATGATGAGTTTGTTCTCAGCATCTATGAAGGTGACCTTCCTCGCGAATCCCTTGTACTTCTCAAGAGGAATAGATTCGACTACATAGACTTTGCGGCTGTTATATGTATCTTCCTTCAGGAGTTTGTGGGTGTCCTCGGTCCAGTGCCTTCCGGAAATATCCTCGTAAGTAAAATCGCTACCCACGAAACTCGACGCCTTGTCATCGGATGATATCCTCTTGATCAGGTCCACGGAGGGTACATAGATCCACCTGTTATCGGTCTCTTTCGGAAGCTTGTGAACCATGAAAGACATCCTGGACACATCGTGAGGCTTGCGGAAGTAGGTGTAGTAGTCCTGCTTTCCCCCCTCTTCGAGGTCGAGCCTCATCATGGCAAATTCGCGAAGCCTTTCCTTGCCCCTGCTGTTGACGATCTTCATCTGGACTTCCGCGACCCCGTCATCGGCAGCGTAAAACATCACGAGATGCGCTTCCTTCATGAGCTGAGCCGCGTCCGGAACTGTATTTTCCTGGGCTGCCGAATTGCCAGCCGCTGAATTACCGGCTGCTACCTCTTCCGCTGCCACCGGCGAAAACTGAGCCAGCGTCAGCATCAGAGCAACCGCTACTCCCATGGCGATCGACCAGACTCGTCCGCCCGACGCGGGCAGCATCCGCTCGTCCGATGATGGGCTTTTCACCTTTTCTGATCTTTCTTTTTTCCAATTCATGATCTCCTCCTTCTTTCCGGCCTGTCTTCACACGGCCTTTCATTTACCACCGCTGTCCGGCAGCAATTCACATCTTATTTCATTAACTTGCTTTTTTAATTTTGATCTTTTCGGTCTCTACAATCGTGTTCGGGAAGATCCTCTTCTGTATCACTATGAAGATCGACGGCAGAAGCATCATGGTGACTAACCCCGAAACCATCATGATCGCAAAGAAGAACGACCCTACCGTGATGTACGGAACCAGTGTCGAGAAGAACATCGGTATGAAGCCAATGGCGATTACGAGTACGTTTCTGCTTATGGCCCTTCCGAGTCCTTCGAACATTCCGTCGAAGGTCTTCTGGAAATCTTCCGTTTCCCTGTGGATCTCCTTCGACCTCTTTATGAAGTGGATCGCAAAATCGATGGACAATCCCAGCGTGAGCGATGAAAGGACAGCTATCGGCATATCGTATGGCTTGCCGACAAATCCTATCACCGCGTAGATGGCCATGATGGTGATAGTCAGAGGCAACATCGAGATGGCGCCCAGGATGGGAGACCTGAACAGTCCCATCATCATAAGGAAGACCACCACGAATGAGCTGAGAAGAGCCGTTCTCATACCCTCGACCATCTTCTTCTGCCACACGATATTGATATAGGGAAGCCCTGCCCATTCCGCTTTCAATGTCGCGGGGGGCTTGTTTTCTTTCATAAATTCTTCGGCATCCTCGACTACCGAAGCGACAGAGGTGTTGTCGCCCTCTTTCAACTGGACCCAGAGGTTCGCCTTTGAATATTCCGGATTGACGAACTTGTAGAGGTCTTCCGGATCTCCGCCTGATATCTCGAACAGGAACAGGTTCTCCGCGATCTCTTTCCTGTTGTCAGGTATCGCAAACTTTTCCTGGTCTCCATCGAAAAGCTCGACCCTGACCTTCTTTACCACATCCGTGATGCCGGTAACGGCTCCCACGATCTC
>JAGLYV010000098.1 GCA_023131975.1 Candidatus Krumholzibacteriia bacterium
TTCATTGCCCCCTCCTCTTCCCCCTCAAGTACGAGATAGTTCATATAGGTGCCTCCGAGATGACTGTTGAGTGTCACGTCGGCTACACGCAGCGGATGGTCGCTCTTGAACCATTTTACGGGATTATCGTTAACCACTATCTTGCTCAGGCCAAAACCGGCTATGACCACTATCACTGCCGTACCGGTCAGGATGGCCTTGTAATGTTTTCTGTTGAAATCTCTCAATCCGTGGAGGGCCCTGGAAAAAGGACCGTGCGCGTCATCTTTTTTACCGAAATTCCTCAACGATTTGTCGGGGATAAGGACCGCGAATGCCGGGTTGAAAGTGATCGACAGCAGCCACGCAACGAATATGCCGAACGCCACGAATATACCAAACACTCTGACCGGTGGGATCGGCGTAAGGGCGAGAGAAAGGAAACCGACGATCGTGGTCAGCGTCGTAAAGAGCATCGGCGTGAAGAGCTTCAGGACGCTGTTGCGTATGGTAGTCTTTTTGTGCTTGTAGCGCTGGAATTCGTCATGAAACTCAGAGATAATATGTATCGAATTCAATACGGCTATGGGAATCAGGAAGATCGGTATCATCGAGCTCATGATATGCACCGTGTTGCCGGTAAGCACTAAAAGCCCCATCGTCCAGATCACCGAAGCGACCGCGACGATCATGGGCGCGATGACTATCCTGGCATTCCTGAAAAAGAGGAGCAGAAGCAGGAAGATGATAAGCCCCGCCATTGGCGCGCTGAACGCCATCTGCTTGAACATCTCGGCACCAAAACTGTCTTCGGCCACCGGAAGCCCCGCTATAAAATAATCCTGTCCTGAAGAGTGCTTCTCTATGACCTTCTCTATCTCACCGGCTATCCTGTGAGACATATTCTTGTTTTCGATGGGAATGAAAAGCGCGATCGCCTTGCCGTCATCGGAAGCAAGTTTCCCCCTGAACACCGGGTTGCTCCTGATCCTCTCAAGTATATATTCGGCCCTGGCGTCATCCTCGGGTTCCCCATCGAGAAGTGTCGATACTGTCATGATCCCGTCATCTCCCTGACTGATATCATCGACAGTCGAGGGGGACAGAATATCATCGGCTACGACTCCTTCGATCTCAGAGACATCCTCGACGATCCTGTACACATCGGACAGGACCTCTTTCGTAAATGCCCCTTCTTCCACAACGACTCCGACAGCAATCATATCGGAGATCGCGAACTCTTCCTTCACCTCATGATCGAAAAGCCTCGCCGGCTCGTCAGCCTCCAGCATATTCTCCGGGTCGGTATCGATCACGATACCTGGAAGCTGGAAGGCGAAAAAGACGGTGATCACCGTAACGATCCCGATGATCATCCACGGATGATCGATCGAGAAATCTTCGACAAATCGTCTCACATTTTTCATTTTATCTTTCCTTTCCCATCAAAAAATTAACGTATTTAACCCTTTAGATGGAAAAGGCGCTGAAACGATTCATAAAAAATCAGATATTATGTAATAAAATTGTAACAGGTTTGTATCAAATATGTTACACGAGCGGAATAAACTGAAAACAGGGCGGGAAAAGCGATTTTTCGGCCGAAAGGCTATTTTTCACCGTCGGGCGGCGTCTCCTCATCGGCCTCGTTCCCGAACCGTTCCTTCCACTTCTTTTCAAGAGCGGATTTCAGCTTCGCGCGGAGTTCTGCGGGAAGATGCTTCTTCTCACCCTCTTTGCAGAGAACCACGGTCTTCTTCAGAGTATCCACCATGACCCTGCATTCGGGACAATCCTTCAGGTGTTTTTCTATCTCTTTGCAGATAGAATCGTCGGCCTCTCCATCCACATATGAGCATAGATTCTGAATGTATTCCGTGCAGTCTTTCATGGCATCTTCTCCTCCATCTTTGACGAAATATGCTCTCGCAGAGCGAGCCTTGCCCGGAGTATCCTGGATTTGACAGCGGATACACTCAGTCCCATCACCCCGGCGATCTCCTTCACCGGCATCTCCTCTATATATCTCAGGATGAAAGGCGTGCTGTTCTCCTCGGGCATCTCTGCTATGAAATCATCGATGATCCCCTGTATCTGGCTGTTCTCGAACATCTCGTGAGGATCGTTCCATTTAAACAGACCAGAAGAACCGGTATCCGAGTGATCCGGCGCGTAATCCTCGATAGGCTTCAGAGCCATCTTCTTCCTTTGGGCAAAGCATCCTCTCATAACGTTCATCGCTATGGAATAGAGCCATGTCCCGAAAGAAGCTTCACTCCTGAAGCTCTCTATCTTGTCTATAGCCTTCAGAAAGGTCTCCTGCAGGATATCCTGCGCGTCTTCCTCGTTACCGGAGACCTTGAAACCAAGACGGTAGATCTTGTCTATATAGTTTGATATAAGTTCGTTAAAGGCATCCCTGTCGCCTCCGCGAGCGTGGATGACCAGTTCTTTTTCATTCATGGGATGATTATATGCGATGAGGACCCTTTTCGCAAACCTGATATCTACTCGTAGCTGGCTACCTGCCAGCAAATAGCTGCTACCAGCGAAAAGGATCCTCGATATCGGCCGCCTCTCAATGCGGAGGACTTCTATTCGAGTTTAAAATCCACGGGAACGGCGACCCAGGCTTCGACAACCTTACCCTTGTCGCTGCCAGGGACCCATATAACTTCCTTCATCGATTCGACAGCCGCATCATCGAGTACCTTGTGTCCAGATGACTCAATAATCACTGTTTCTATGGTCTTTCCCTCCTTGCTCACTCTCACACGCACAACAGTCCGCCCCTGAAGACCTTCTTTCACGGCCGAATCGGGATATTTCACGTTGAAGTCAGATTTCGGCTTCGGAGGTGTATCACAGACTGTGTATTTCACTTCATCGGGATTATCAGGATCGCCTTTTGTCTCTATCATAAAACCGACAGGCTTGAAATAGTCCAGGGACCTGAACCCCGCGTGAACTGGAGGAATGGCCGGCACACTCGGAGGCTCCACACCGGACACTTCCACAATACCCGGATGAACAGGAATAGCAATAGTCGCGATTACATCGACTCCTTCATAACTTGCAGGTATCCACTCGACACGGCGAATAGCTTCGAGCGCGGGCTTGAAGACAGACTCGTCATGTGATGATCGAATTATTCCGACATCAATGACTTTACCATCCGAACCGATCTCTACCCAGACTACAGCAGATACTTCTCCCGGTGGAAGATCGGGATAAGAGATGCTACCGAGGATTTCGACCAGATCATTTGCCGGTTTGGGAGGAGTATCAAAGGGATGAAAGGGAGGCCTTTCCCCTCGAGCTACCGTTCCAGCCTCGGACACACTTTCTGCCCCATCCCGGGCACCTTCATCCACGACCGAATCGAATCCGAACAAAAACAGGGCCGATATCGCTATAATGGCGACAACCAGGCTTTTCTGGATCTTCGACATTCCGTACATGACCGCATCCTTTCTCCGTCTGGTCAGGTAGAGAAGCCTCGATCTGACCAGGGACCCGTTTATTCCGAAAGAACTTGAAAGAGAGTGGGGATTATCGAGATTTCCAGCTGGTATTACATTTCTCAGTATCAACCTGCAGTATTTCCACACATCACCCGGGGAATTCCTGAGAGATATATCGTCACAGATGATCTCCCTGAGAAGATTGAGACGATAGTTCATAAACCAGACTAGAGGGTTGAAGAAAAAGAGCATCTGCACAATATTCTGAATCACTATGACTGGCTGGTCGATCCTCGCCACATGGGCCATCTCGTGCCTGATTACCATAAGTAGCTCTTCACGCGGCCATTCTGACGCGCTTTCCGGGAGGAATATCCGGGGCCTGAAAAACCCTGACACGAATGGTACAGTCACTCTGGATCCGGTCATAATCCTCGCGCGGGAAGCAGTTTTTCCAAAATCGTTTATCATCGCGGGTGAAATATCGAAGCTGGCGGGACGCGCGTTTCTTGTGGTCCGGAAAAGCCCTATACCCCTCAGAGCCATAAAGACCAGTAGTGCCAAGACGATTACTGCCCATGACAGTGCGAGGATATCATTCATGGACAGACTCTCTGCCGAAACGGCGACAACCTGACCGGAAATCCCGGCAGAATACACTATTATTTTCTCCATTACACCAGCGACCCTGCTGCCGGCAGAAAATGGCAACCGTACCGCCGGGGGAAGAAGAAACCTGAGCAGGACCACAAGCCAGAGATTATACTGGAAGACCGGAGCCTTTTTCCGGAAGAACAGGGAAAGCAACCCCACCACGATCACTACTGGAACGGACCGCAGTGAGACTCCGACAAGGTATTCCAGGGCTGGCGAGACAACAGCTCCGACAGAACAGAGAAAAGAATTCATTTTATTTCCCTCCCTCAGTCGGCGAGCCTTTCTGTCCTTTTTCTTCCTTTCCAACCATTCTTTTCATCTCGTCAATATCCTTTTCTGAAAGACCGTAGGATCCAACCAGGAACGCCGCCATCTGCCCGAAAGACCCGTTGAACACCCTTGCAACCAGGTTGTCAGTCGCCTGCTTCATGAGGTTCTGTTTTTTAACCCTTGATGAATAGACGTTAACTGGCCCCACCTTTTTCCTCGTCAAGATCTTCTTCTCGATCATCCTCTCCATATAGGTCTGAATCGTCGTATATGCCTTGTCTCGCCCGGCAAACGCCGTTTCCCACACATCCCGGACGGTAGTTTCTTCCTTTTCCCATATTACTTTGATGATCTCCCATTCCATGTCGGATAACGCGTTGATCTTTTTCATGGTACACTCCATTTGTAGTTGCCTTACTACTATTGTAGTACATATAGCCAAAACTCCGGCAACGCGCAAGGGGAAAATATGCCCGATAATAATGCTGGTTTCTTGACAGCCGACAACATCGCCTGTCATAGTATTGCCTGGACTTAAATGGTTGACCGGATCTAAAAAAGAAGGAGAACACCGTGAAAAGACTCTTTGTTGTCGCGATTCTGCTCATGTACATCTGTATTCCAGTCCAGTCAGAGGGAGAAGAAACAGTCCAGTCAAAAGGGGAAGAAAAGATAGTGAACCTTTTAGACGAGGCGCCTTACGTTGACAAAGGCATGGGGAAAATAAAGCTTGTAGACGAAGATCACCTGTGGATGATGCAGGCGGCGCTGAAACCCGGGCAGGCAGTGCCCCAGCACAACGCGAACTCTAATGTGCATATTATTATTCTGGACGGGGAAGTCGTCATAAATCTGTTCGGAGAAGAAATCACCGTAAAGAAAGGTGATCTTGTACCTGTTGCTTTCAAGACGCCTATGAACATCAAGAACAAGTCTGAGGCAAACGCGACATTCGTGATCATCAAGACTCCGAACCCCGGCCAGATGGGCAAGTAGGATCCGTAACGAAAATTCCTGAATCAGTCGCCGTGCCGTATTTTACCGCCCGCGGTACACGGTGAGCTCTTTCCGCAGCCATTCAGCGCAGGGCATCTCATCACTACCGGCAACCCTGACCATATAGGGCTTTCCCGATCGTTCGCTCTTAGTGGCCGAAAGACGGATGAAGTCTTCCGGGGTCCATATCTCTTTCCTGAAGTGTTTGTACTTGCGCCTGATGTGCTTCGCGGCAGCTTTGGATCCGTTTTCCTTGCCGTTACGGATAAACACACAGTCCGCGTCTTCCACGAATCCGAGCAGGTGATCGACAGTCTCCCCAAGGTGTGTCCGGTTTTCTTCGAGCATCTTCTTTATCATTTCCTCGCTGTCGTCGCCCTTCTCCACGAACCCGTACCACCCCTTCACTACTCTGCCCTCACCATCGATAAAATAATTCAGCGGTACTGCCGACAGCCCGTTTATCTTCTGATACTTTTTATAGAAAATAGCGTTGGCCTCGACTGAACTGTCCGCGACCGTAGGATATGAAGTGTCATACTGATCGAGGAACTCTTTGATGATTTCAGGCTTGTCGACACAGTCGAAACCAATAATGACCAGTCCCTTTTTCCTGTATTTACGGTGCATCGCCTCGAGATGAGGCATCTCGACCCTGCAGGGTGGACAGCCCACTCTCCAGAAAACGATCCATACGGCCTTCCCTCGCTGTTCCGACAACTTAAACCGTCCCCCGTCGAGCAGCTTGAGATCGAAATCGGGGGCTTCCACTCCAGCCTTCAGGATTCCATCCTCCAGAACAGGCTCCCTGTATTCGATCCAGCCATCACCGGGCTTCCAGGAAAATAGTTCATCAGCCATCTCATCACCCGCTGACACACCGGTCCAGGATTCCTCTACGATGATGTCGTTGTTGGCGTGAACCACCTGTTCGAGCTTCAGCGGCAGATGATGTTCCCTGGACAGCCAGTACTTCTTCACGCGCTGCCCCGACAGAAAACTCACTTCGATGACGTCACATACCTGCCCTTCGATTTCTTCCGTTCCAAGGCTCCTTACACCATCCAGAGACTTAAGGAACACATCGGTATATCCATGAAATGTGCTGAATTCAAAGATAGAGTTGGACATCCCGACCATCATGTCACTGGTCCTGTGGAGCAGTGAATGATATCCCGGGGGCGACGAAAATCTCATGAAGCCGACATCCTTTATCTGATCATGCCAGTCGGGGTCCATGTTCGAAAGCAATGGCAACCCGTTCGGCCAGTAGATCCATGTAGTATCCCCGTCGATGATCAGATTCGCCTCTGTGTCCGATTCGAGGGAAACGGCCTCCATCCTCGCGAAGTTCGGTTTCTTCATCCAGAGCCTGAATTTCGCCATTCCCAGATTCATCTCACCCACACCCCACGAATACTCGCTCTCGAGATACAATGTCTCGCTCGTCCTGAAAACTTCCAGCATCCTGTCGTAAAGAGCGTGTGCCTCAGACTCATCTTCAAAGACCGGAGCGGAGGCAGGAACAGCTGTGGCAATAGTCGGTCCCGCGGCAACAAACCCTGCCAGGGCCGATCCGATCAGGATCGATCCGATAACCAGCACGAAAAACCTGGTTTTAGCCATAGCCGTTCCCCCTTCACCCCTGCCGGCCTGTTACTCTTCGATCGGTCTATTACTCTTCGATC
>JAGLYV010000099.1 GCA_023131975.1 Candidatus Krumholzibacteriia bacterium
AAGAGATACTACCGTCCCGAAAGAGTCAGGATATACAGGGAACTGAGCAGGATGATCAGGGAAGAGTTTCCGGAAGCACCCATCGAGTTGAGCATGGAGGACCGGGAAGTCTGGGAAGACGCCGGGGTCACTTTACCGTAGAGGGCATTCCATCAAAACCGAGACTCTCCTCGTCGAGATGCGAGGAATCACCGAGCGACCTCACCCGGGGACGGTACTCGAGCATTATCGTCGTCACCGAAGTGTTGGCCAGCGAAAAGGCCCAGATATCGTCAGGGTCCATCCCGAGTATGTGGGTAAGCCATGCGCATATCACTCCACCATGGGCGATGATCAGAAGATCCCCCGTAGTCGCCTCTATGATCTGATCCATCCGCGTTCTCACCCGAAGATGAAAATCGAGATACCTCTCGGCTCCCTCTATCTCCACTTCCGAAGGCCTTTCAAACCACTTTTCGACCTCTCCCGGCCGTTCCGCCTTGAGATCGCTGACCAGCCTGCCTTCCCACTCTCCGAAGGCTATCTCTCGAAGCTCGTGGTCGTACTCGACGACTTCCCCATCCAGTGCGATTTCAGCAGTCTCTACGGCTCTCTGGATGTCACTGCATATGACATGATCGAACCTCATCGCGCGAAGACGCTGCCCAAGCAGCCGGGACTGCACCCTGCCTCTCTCGCTCAGCCCCACATTGTGGGCATTGCCCTGCACTTTCCTGATCCTGTTCCACTCGGATTCCCCATGCCTGACCAGATGTATTTTTCTCGGTCTTTCTTTCATAGAAGAACTCTACCAGAGAGTGTGATTTTTCTCAAGATACCTTGCTATCGGCACGACTTTTATTTAACCTAATCCTACCTGATAATGACGATTCCAGCCGGGTTGACCCGATATTACGAAAATCCGGCGCTCAACGAGTCCACCAGCCCCCGGGCTGTAGCGGGCAGGAGTAGAGAGATGTCCAAAGCAACGACCATATCCCTGATAATAATTATAGTCATAATTTCTTCTTACAACATCGAAGCTACCGAACTTCAATTGCTCTCGAGGTCCCTTCTCCAGAAGAGCCCCAGAGACGTGGCCAATACACCGCGGGGGCTGGTGCTGGCCACTGGCGGAGCGCTCGCCCTGGTCGGACCCGGCGACAGCGACGGATACTATACATTCATCCCGCTGGATGGAGAACCATACTCCCTTTCGACCCGCGGAAACATCGTCTATGCCGCCGCGATGGGAAAAGGCCTCGTGACTGTAGATCTCGGTGATCCGGACGGCCCTGCCGTCAAAAACACATGGGCCTGCGATCAGGCCACTCAATGCTGTGTCTCTGACGAGACACTTCTTCTCTACGATATAAAAAAAGGCCTTGTCCTGTTTGATATAACAGACCCTCTTTCCCCATCGTTCCTTTCGCGCGTACCAGCCGCTGGAAGACCATCCGACATGGTCTGTGTGGATAATATGCCGATCATCGTCTATCCCGACAGGGCAGTGCGGATGAAGGTCGACAGGGAAATGACCCTGATAGAGGATTCGACGATCGATCCCGGGCAACCGATCATCGCTTCCTCCGCCGGAGGAGGGGTACTCTTCCTTATTCTGGCAGATGGAACCGTTCTGGCCCTTGCCCCGGCATCACCCGTCACTGAAGGCCTGACGCTGGATCTGCCCGGTTCATCAAAAGCAATCGACATCTCAGTGATCGACATTTCAGCATCGGGTGGCGAAGGACTGATCATGCTCGACTCCGGCGCCATCCTCCCCTTCACCTTTGAGGGAACGCGTATCGATATCGGGAAAAAGATTACTGCCGGATACGCCGATCATGAAGATGTCCCTCTGGTCAGGATGCCGCTTTCATCGAGGCTTCGCGGACGGAAAGAATCCGCCCGGTTTCCGGGAACTTCCCTGGCCGCCGGCAGCGACCGTTTCGTGACATTCGACCCGAAAGAGGGCTTCTGGATCTATGATACGCGGACCCCTGGCAACGCTGAGTTCAACGGATTTATCGGAACAAAGGGATACGCCATCGATCTGGTCGCCAGCAAAGGATATCTCTACCTGGCTAACGGTCGCGACGGAGTAAGGACGGGTAAGATCCGGGATGACGGATCTATCGACTGGTGCGGACACATACAGACTCACGTCGCCCGCGATCTGGCCGTATCTGACAATATCCTCATACTGGCAGACGGAGGCGACGGCCTGAAGACCTACGATATCAGCGACCCGCGCGCCCCCGAGTATCTCGGGCATATGGAATCACCTTTCTTCCTCTGCTCTATCGTAACATCGGGAGATTACGCTTTCGTAGCCGGCGGATTGGGAGGCGCGGAAATAGTCGACATCTCCGACCCCCGCAAGCCCAGGCTCGTATGGAGAGATAAGTTCTCCGAGGTCCGGGGGATCTTCGCGGACGAGGAACGATTCTATCTTTCAGACGGCTTCGCCGGATTCAAGATATTCGAATTCGACGGAAAACAGCCCACTCTCCTGGCCTCGATCGATACTCCGGGCTGGAACAGTGACATGTTCGCCGACGGCAGATACCTCTACATGGGTGAAGGCGGCTACGGGATCGCGGTCGTCGACATCAGCGACCCATCTGATCCTGTGATCACAGGGAAAGTAAACTTCCCATCGATAGCAAGAGAGATACACTACCTCGACGGGACCCTCTTTACGGCCTCCAACAAAAACGGTTTAAACGCGATAGATGTCAGCGATCCACGAGCGCCTTTTGTATCTGCCAACTTCCCGTCCGTCGACGATGGCAGAGGTGTATTTGCCGACAGCCGGTTCGTTTATTTTGCGAGCGGAGCGGGAGGGGTATATATTTTCAGATATCAAAAATGATGATCAGCATCAACAATGACATGCATCTGCAACTGTGACTTGAGGAGAACAAGATGATGAGACCAGGATTGATAAAACAGGCCGCGCTTCTCGCGATGACCGTGACGCTCATACTATCCACGGCCGTGGCTTCGTCCGGCGCGCAGGGGCTTTTCTCTCAGGCGGAAAACCTCGTGTCGTCAGAAGCGGTCGCTTCGCTCACGGTCTTTCATCCTGGTTCGATCGGCTATATAGCGGTAAAAGTGATAGTCCTCGACGGATGGCATATCAATTCCAACACACCGCTCGACAAGTTCCTGATCCCGTCGGAGCTGGTGGTCCACGCTCCGGAGGGAATCGAACTGCTCGGGATCCTGTACCCCGAACCGGAACTCGGTCAGCTGCAGATGAGCGAATCGAAGATGTCCCTCTATCACGGCACGATCCTGCCGGGAGCGATCATCAGGATAGACGGGGACCTGCCGCCGGGCGACTACGAGATCACCTGCGTGCTGAAATACCAGGGGTGCAACGACCTGACATGCCTCGAGCCTGCCTCATCCACATCGAGGATCGTAATACACGTCGGGGAGCTCAGCGAGACTGCCGAGGCCGCGTGGCCAGAGATTTTTTCCGCCCCCCCATTCGTGGGTGACGATGGCCTGCCTGTGGCAATCGATGCTGACGGAACATCTACCGAAGGATCATTCGGTGATACCATACAGGAGAAAGGGTTCCTTCTCACATTCATCCTGATCTTCTTCGGTGGGCTGGCCCTGAACCTCACGCCCTGTATCTACCCGCTCATTCCCATCACCGTAAGTTATTTCGGTGGACAGGCCGGCGGCAAGACATCGAGGACATTCCTTCTCACGCTGATCTATGTATTCGGCATGTCTATCACATACAGCGTTCTCGGGATAATAGCAGCGATGACCGGAGCGCTCTTCGGTTCGGCCCTCCAGAATCCGTTCGTCATCTTTTTCATCGTTGCTGTTTTTGTCGGACTGGCCACCTCCATGTTCGGGCTCTGGGAGATCAGGATGCCGACCTTCCTTGCCAGGAGAACGGGGACCGCCAAAAAGGGCGGCTGGGGCGCCTTCTTCATGGGCCTCACGGTCGGAATCGTGGCAGCGCCCTGCATCGGCCCGTTCGTACTGGGCCTGCTCACCTACGTCGGTGAGATGGGAAACCCTGTGATGGGATTTCTCATGTTCTTCACCCTCGCCTGGGGCATGGGGATCCCCTTCATCATCCTCGGGACCATCTCAGGTTCGATCTCAAAACTGCCGAGTTCGGGCAACTGGATGATCTGGGTCAAGAAGATCTTCGGATTCATACTTCTGCTGATGGCGCTGTACTTCGCGAGGCAGCTCATCACCAGCATCATCGCCGGAATCGGTTACGTGCTGATCCTGCTCATCGGCGGCCTGTTCCTCGGATGGATAGACAAGGTCCCCGGAATGGGACGAAAGTTCAACATCTTCAGAAAAGTCCTCGGTACAAGTCTGATCGCGGCAGCTGTCGTCATGGCACTGGTCCCAGGCGGACCGATCCGAAAGGGCGAAGAGAAGCCCGGCATCGTATGGCAGCCCTATACGGCCGAACTCCTCTCCTCATCGACCGGGTCGGGGCAGCCGGTGATGATCGATTTCTCTGCCGAGTGGTGCATCCCCTGCCACGAACTCGACCACCTGACATTCACCGATCCCGCGGTGATCGAGATGAGCGGAAACTTCACCAGGCTCAAGGTGGACCTCACCGGTTCTGGAGATGCAGAAAAAGCTATCAAGACCGAATACGGGATACGGGGAGTACCGACGATAGTCTTTTTCGACCGCACCGGGAATGAAGTCCGGGGCACCAGGATCACAGGGTTCGTAGGGCCGAAAGTGCTGCTGGAAGCCATGAAAAAAACTACCGGGACCGAATAGGAGGCGCGATTGAAGGACAGACTTGAACGCATACTCGTCCTTTCCATATGGGACGATATCTGGTCACTCGGCGAAGGGTGTGGAGTCCCCGACGAGATGCATTTCATCGACCGCCTGACCGAACGCGGAGTGAAGATCGACTATCTCATTCCGGAGCCTCCCCATGGGGGAGCCCCATACAAAAGGGATGGCCTCGAATATCACTTCTACCCGAACATATTTCGCTCGCACCATCACCTTCCAGGCCCGGCCAGACGCCTGCTTCAGTCAGCCCGCTACTCCGCGACGATCATGCCTGTCCTCAGAAAACTGGTCGAGAGGACCGGACCCGATCTCATTCTCGGCTATTCCAACTATACACTGAAGGCGATCAGCCGCATCGGACATGAAAAGAAGATCCCCACAGCCGCCAAACTGTTCGGAGTGATGTACCTGAACCACAGACATCTCCCCTGGTGGAAGTACTGGTGGTACAACTACGAACAGATACTCTCACTGCGCCGCGACATCGACCACTATGTCGTACTCAACGACGGGACACAGGGCGACAGGGCACTGGCCCGTTACGGCGTGGACCCGAAAAAGATCAGCTTTCTGCCGAACGGGATGAATATGGAATGGGCCGACCTGGACGTCGATGTCAACGAGGCCAGGAAAGAATTCGGCCTTCCGGAAGACAAGACCCTTCTTGTGACATTCTCAAGACTGGTAAGGTCCAAAAGAGTCGACCTCTTTCTCGAGGCGGCGGCCGCTATCGATCCTTCCCTTCTGGAGAAGACAGCCATCGTCATAGGCGGAGACGGGCCGGAAAGACGGTCGCTGGAAAGACGGGCAAAGGAACTCGGGCTTTCGGCGCGGGTCTATTTTCCCGGTGCTGTCAAGTATGACTCTGTTCCCCGACTTCTGAAAGCTTGCGACATATTCGTCGGCACGAACGAATTGACCAACATGTCGATGCCTCCGTGCGAGGCTCTGCTCTGCGGCATTCCCGTCGTCGCTTTCAACATCGCCGGCACCTCCGAAGCCGTGATAGACGGCAGGACGGGACTTCTGACCCCGGTTGGCGATATCCCCACCCTGACATCGGCCATCGAGACCCTCCTGAAAGACCCCGGACACAGAAAGAGGTTGGGCGCCAACGCCAGCTCTTTCGCCGTCGAAAACTTCATGTCGTGGGAAGACAGGACCCTCAATGAGCTGAAGATACTCGAGTCCCTCGTTACAGACAGATGACGATACAGGCGGTCGCGGCCCGGACTGATGACGATTCCATATCGCATGCCTGAATCCGCATATATAAACGCCACGGGTTCTCACTCATGCAGGAATCCGTGGCGTCTCAGAAATATGGATGAGTCAATGGAAAGGTACCCGGGGACCAATTTTCACCCCGTTACATCCGGGGATCCCCATTACTACCGCCCCCATCACCTTCCCATCACATATAAAGTCTATCCCTGTTCTGGCTTTTGTCAACCCCCCTCCGGGCGGATATTTCACCGGGTATGTTTCAACCCTCCGGAGCGTCGCTGACAGATCCTTTCCGGATCGTTATCTCTTCCGCGCGATGACAGTCGCGGCCACGACCTTCAAGACGCCTCCCGCGACAAACGGAGTCACTCCAAGTGCCAGGGCCGTTCTGCCGGACATCCCTGTCATGGCGATCAGGTAGAGTGCGCCGGAGAGAAGTATCAGAACCGTTCCGCAGAGCGCTCCGGTAAAGATACCGGACAGGGTCCTGCCGGACTTCGCGCTGATCGCGCCCGCCACGAGCGCGGCAGCAGGGAAAGCCAGGAGGTAGCCGCCTGTGGGGCCGACCAGTACCAGCGGGCCAAAACTGAAGCCCGCGAAGACCGGTGCTCCGGCCGCTCCAAGCGACAGGTATCCGATCATGGCGTAGAAACCGTCACGTGGCCCCAGAACTATTCCTGCCAGGACTACAAACAAAGTCTGCATCGTCACGGGGACCGGCGTCCATGGAAGCCTTACAGCCAGCTGAGCTCCAATGGCAGCAAAAAGGATGAAGGCAAATATACGCGCGGCCCGCCGCGCTCCACTGCCGACCAGGATTCCCGAAACGGCCCCTGTCATAATATGATTACCGGAATTCACGCCGGGCTCCTTTCAATTATCTATAAACAGAATCATCAGTATACGTCTCGTCCCGAAAAATCTACCCTTTCGGAGAGAAAAATTCAAGCAGAAGGTTGAAAAATCGTCCTTTCAGGATCATCGATCGACCATCCTGCCTCTGACTCCTCAGTCTCTCGCCCATTTAACTGCCCGGGCTCTTGCCCGTTGTATCATCCGGCCCGGCATCGACGATCTCCCCCACCGAGATATTCCCGAGATAGTAATTAGCCGTCATCTGTATGTGCCCCGTCACATGTGCCTGAACCGCTTCATCGATCTCCCCGATATGGTAATCGGCCTTCAACGCGGCCAGGACACCGAAGAACTCAAAGAGAAGCATCCGGTGCGTCATCAGGAAAAAATAGTTGAACTCCAGTTTGTCCTGATAGTTGCCGGGGTCAGACGTTTTTACTTCGAGAAGTTCCTCAAACATTCCTCCCACGCCCTCAATGAAGACTTCCCTGTGCCGTTCAGCAGTGTTCGCCTTCACCCCGTTCTCCATTTCAGTCAGCATGGGGCCGGGGCCATCGTCAAGCTGACCTGATTCGTTTATCTCTCCCAGCATCAATTCCAGCGCCGCCTCTCCCTCGATCACCAGCTCCTGCAGAAAAACGATATTTTTCTCAAGGGACAGGATATACATATCGGTATCCATACGTTCCTGCTTCTCTTTCAGCAGATTCCGCAGATTGGCCCTGAACAGGTCCGGCTCTGGATAATGCTCTTTGACATGGGCTGAAAAGGTAGCCAGCACATCACTTATTCCGGCGCTTTTCCTTTCTTCCGTCATACTTCTCCTCTCACTCTTCTACCCGACAGATCGGCTCACCCGGGCCTCGCCTGAAGGCACTGGGCCCCACCCGGCTCACCTGGGCCTCGGAGATGCCCTGTCCACTGAAACCACAGTCCCGCACGGCATGGCTGCCGGCGGAGCTCCCTCCATCATCCCCGTGAGGATGGCACCGTCGTCCCCGAGAAGAGTCACCACCTTGCCTCTTACGGTCATGGCTGTGAATATTCCCGGGAAATACGCGGAATCTCTGACGAACAGCCTCCCGCCGGAATCTATCCCTATATCCAGAAGCGTCCCCTCCCCGAGGTGAACGAGCAGTCTGTCATCCGTCAAGTCGGCATGTGCTTCTCCGGCACGAACCGCTCCGACCAGGACCACTTCGGTGGGAAATGCCAGACTCGACACCTCCTCACCCATGCGGGTATCGAAGACTCTCAGCGTATCGCCCGCCCCTTTTCTACCCCTCCCGAGCATTACCAGTCTGTGCCCGAATTCTCCCACGACCTCTATATCGAACCGGCCCGGCACCATATTCGAGGCAGGCTCAAACAGGCGCCTGCTCCCTTTTTTATATATCCTCAATTCATCGCCGGCAAATACGAAAAGCCTGCCGCTACCGTCGACTCCGATGTCCTCTACATCGTTACCGAGCTTCATATAACTGTCTTTTCCCCCTCTATCGAGAGGAATCTGGTGGCAGAAAGCATCTGATGTGACGGCGAAGGCGGAGGGGGCCGATCCGGACTCTCCCCGCAGAAAGAACACCTTTTCCGTCTTCCTGTCGAACTCGACCGTGTTCATCAGCCGCGCGCCACCGTCAGCAAGATCTACGACCATGACTTTCGACCTGCGCGTAAAGTGGACCGCACAGACAGCCAGGCCGTCCATGACGGCCGCGCCGGAGATCTCGACCCCGTCACTGGAAAATTCTTTGATCACCGAAAACCCGCGGGATACGATCGCCGGCCCGCCCTGGTCAGATCGTCCAAAAACGAGGGTCCTGCCCTTCCTGCCGGGGATGAGCGCGAAAAACCTGCCCGCGGAGGGGAAAACCACCTGCGAGGAGGGCAGGGAATCATTCCGTACGAAAGACCCTGTTCCATCAGACCCCGACGGCGCGGGAGAAGGCCTGCACGATAATATCAGATTTCCGTTCCAGTCCTCTTTCAGTCTGTATCTCAGGACAGTCGAGCTCTTCTTCTCACCCGAAAAATCGACTTTTCGGGAATCCTCCACTATGGCCATGACAGAGTCATACGGAATATCTTCCGGCCCGACTGTGAAATACAGATATCCTGAAGCCTCTTCGCCTGGAGACAGCGTCAACGGCTCGAACACTCCCCCGTACATCGCGGGCAGCAGCGAGGCCTCTACAAGCGGTTTGAACTCTCGCCGGGACCTGTACTCCTCCCAGGCATACCAGGCGCCGAGAGGGGGAAGGAGCGCTCCCGTTACCACATCCACGCCATCGGCTTTTCTATATGTTCTGCCCTCATCATCGTCCCGCATGATCCGCACGACATCCAGAGGATGGACCGGTTCGAGAGTGTCGGTACCGGTAGAGAGAAGAAAACCGGAAAACTCGTCCCTGAGAGGCAGGCCATTTCTCGAATGCAACCGCAGTGGGACGGTATCGTTATTCCTGATTGTGACAAGTATTGGAAGTACGCCTCTTGCCGGAAGAAAAGCGTTGAACAGATCTTCTATCTCATCCGGCTCGGAAAGGTAGACGGCCCCGGCCTGCAGGCCCATTCCCTGACCCGATCTCTCCTCCGGCAACTCTATGGAAGTAAAAAGCCCCTTATTGCACCCTCCCGCCAGGAAGATGAAAAGAAGAATGGCCGGCACTGAACGACAGGCCCTTCGGTAACCATCGCGCCCCTTATTCTTTGTTCTTCGGATACCTTTCGCCTGTCCGGTATTCATTGCCCAGCCGTTACTTTTCGTCTGTCCGAAGGTCATCATCGATCCTCCTGTCGCCGGCCCCGGGCTTCAATCCCTCGAGCGGAACGGTCCTGCCCAGGGGAATCGCCTTGCAATAAGATTCGAACGTGCCGAGGAAACAATAGTTGTCGCAAAAACCTCCTGAAAGATAAAGGACTTCCGGACGGCCCGCGAAATTAAAGACGTTTCTGACCATACCGTGAATAAACCTCGCTACGCTCTCCCCCGCGGGCGTACCGGTGGATACAAGTTCCAGGACCTTCTCCATGCCGAATACTCCGCAGGTGACATTGATCCACTCTTTGCTGGGACCGAGGCTGGAAAAATCAATCTCGTAATAATTGCCCAGCAGTTCTATCGTCGCCCCGGTGGAACTGCCGCAGGCGAGATTCCAGTCAAGCTTTCTGACCTTCCTGTCCTCGAAGCGCACATACTTGATATCCCGTCCACCGACATCCACGACCGAGAAATCCGGAACATCTACCAGGGCGAGCGCCCCCTCTGCCAGCGATATAAGTTCGTTACGGAATTCGGCGCACCTGCCTTTCGCGCTATGGCCGGTAGCCCTGTCAAAAAACAGTCCCTCTCGCGAGACCATCTCTCTGGTCTGGATGATCTCCAGCTCTTCGCTTTCCGTGTCGAATATCTTCGACCATGTACTTCCACAATCAGCGATCAGCAAATCATACACTCCTGTGACAGCTTTATAAATATTTCTATGACAGCCTGATAAACGCTTCGACCTTCGCCAGGATCGAATCGTTGATCTCTCTGTGACAATCGACTTCTATCCCGCCGTATTTCTCGGCCAGATAATGGGCAAGATTCTGCTTGGCGCAGAAAGATTGAGTAAAAAATACCGTTGGCACATCGGGATCGACATAATATTCCAGGGCCAGGTCGGACGGACGACCAGCCTCCACACACCTTGTCCAGCCATAGATGTGCGTCGTCACCGGGAAAAGTCCCAGTATCCTGAAATCGTTCGGCGGCACACCCCAGAACCCATGTGTCGGGACACAGGGCGCGGGAGACCCAGCCACCGGAGAAGGGTCGGTCACGGTCGCCATGATCCTGTCGATCCGCTCCGCCAGGGGCCCGCTGGAGGTCGACCAGATAAGGGGTCGATCCTCGAACTCTTCCTCGGGAAATCTCGACTCAATGATCTTGAACCCCATACCGTCCAGAAGAAACGCGATGTTACGCCCGCTGTCGCACTTGTCCTCACCGACACCGGCCACAATCACTTCGAGCCGGGCCAACAGCCAGATGGCATTATTCATGATATTAGCTATGATCCTGCATGTAGTGGAAGGAAGCATCCCCGAATCGGGCGCTCCGTGATCGACGTCGAGGTCTACGCAGGGCAGGTCCGCTCCATATTTCGCCCTGGCCTCCGAGAAGAGTCTTCGCCTCGGGAAACCATAATATCCTATGAGTCTCGTATCACCTTCAGGAATCATTCCCGGCAACTCCGATTTTTTGGAGGAAAACTATCCTGACGGTCAGATCTCCCCTTCCTCGATCTTTTTCATATAATCGAGTACTTCCTGGGGATCCCGGGCCTTAAGGAGTCTGCTTCGGAAATTGTCCAGTTTGATCATCTTTACGATCTTGGCGATCGCCTGTACGTGTGGCCCCGACTCGGTCTTGGGAGCGATCAGCATGAAAAAGAGATGCGAGGGTTTTCCGTCCTGCGAGTCGAAATCGACTCCATCTTTCGATATCCCGACGACCACACTGAGTTCGCTGACCGCGTCGCACTTCGCGTGCGGGATAGCTACTCCCAGCTCGAGCCCGGTGCTTCCATCACGTTCCCTGGCCATCACGGCCTCGTAGATAGCATCGGCATCGTAGTCCGGGGAAGATTCTCCGAGGACTTCGGCGAGTTCCTCTATTACCTCGGTCTTGTTTTCAGCATCAAGATCTATCCTGATATTTTCCGGTCTGATATGATCAGTCAGCATCATTTTTCCACGCCTCCTGGTAGCGCTTTTCCACGCGTAGCAAGCAATGAGGAATAATAATTAACCACTTCCGCCTGCGCAAGGGTTCGCTTTTCTTTCATTCAGGGTACCGTCCTACTCCATAGCCTCGAACATCTTCTCGATCTTGTCTCTGCCGCGTACCACCATGACACAGCAACTGGCTTTCCTCAGTATCCGTTCACCCTCTTCGTAGAACGAATCTCTCAGGCTGAGCACCTCTCCGAGTTCGCCCTGGACAAGAAGATCCGCTCCGTATTCATCGACTTCCCGGGCGACTTCCTCATGCACCACACCCTTGCGAAGCACCGTCTCGATCTTCAGCCCCTTGCGGTCGGCAAGCTTGCTGATGTAGTTAAGGTATCTCCGTCCGTCCTCCTCCAGGTCCCTCTCATAATCCATCTTCTCGACCTGGACAAACACCCTGGCCTTGAGAAGCTCATTCAGGAGATTCTCGTTCACCACATATATGACCTTCATCATGGCCCCGTACGATTTGGCCATGGCAATAGCCATCTGCGCGGCCGTTATGGACGATTCGCTTCCGTCGACATACAGGAGTATTTTCCGCATCGGATTGCTCATAGGGCTTCCCCTCTTTTCCTCGAGAGCTTGTCCTTCACCAGTTTGAGAACGAAGAATGCTTCTCTTTCGGATTCTTCGAGCGCCATTTCAATATACTTCAACGTTTCTTCATAATCGGGAATGAATATCTTTTCGAGAGCGTTCACGCGCCTGATCGTTTTCGCGACTTCCCTGGACAGGCGCATAAGCGAGATCCTCGCCTCGGCAAGCGTGCCGAGCAGGCGAAGGACCTCCCTGAATTTCTTTATGGCCTCGTCTATCCAGATACTGCTTTCCGCCGCCGCAAAGTAGGGAGACCTGTCATCTATAGCGACTTTTACTTTGGGCAATGAGACTCCCATCACTCTCTTTTCGGAAAACGATATGTCCGATTCGATGTTCATGCCGAGAGCAATAAGATTCACTTCCCGGCGGCCCATCCTGAGAATGGCCTGATCCAGAGCACCGAACGCGTCTTTCAGCTGTGACTCCACTTTTTCCTGCGCCTCGACGGCCCTGTCGATAAGCCCCATCAACTCGACGACGAGGATCTTTCGCTTCTGGTCGAGAAGTTCGAACCCCTCGACCGCGAAACCAAGGTCCCTCTTGATCTTCATCAGGTTGGTCTTTGTCGGGGCCAGTTCGTATTTTGCCATATAAAGTCTACTTCCAGTAGTGCCGGGTTACTTTCCGTAATATTTACTCAACTCTTCCTCGGAGATCCTGTACAGCTCCTCCTTCGGAAGATGCGATATCACTTTCCATCCTATATCCAGGGTCTCGAAGATCGATCTGTTCTCATACTCTCCCTGGCTGAGAAATTCACGCTCGAACTTTTCGCCGAACTCGACGTAGATCTTGTCGAGGGGAGTAAGCTCTTCCTCACCGATGACAGCCGCCAGCGCGCGCACATCCTTTACGTGAGAATAGGCGGCAAAAAGCTGGCTCGCCACGTGGGCGTGGTCTTCCCTCGTCATCCCTTCACCGATACCGTCCTTCATCAACCTCGAAAGCGATGGCAGTCCGGCGATCGGGGGATAGATATTCCTCTGGTCGAGTTGTCTCTCGAGCACGATCTGTCCCTCCGTGATATACCCGGAAAGATCCGGCACAGGGTGGGAAATATCGTCGTTGGGCATCGTGAGGATAGGCATCTGCGTTATTGAGCCCTCAACCCCCCTTATCATACCCGCCCTTTCGTAGATCAGTGATAGATCGCTGTAGAGATAACCTGGATAGCCTTTCCTGCTCGGTATCTCCTCGCGGATGGTAGAAATCTCCCTGAGCGACTCGCAGTAGTTCGTCATGTCGGTCAGGATCACCAGGACATGCATGTTCATGTCGAAGGCCAGATATTCCGCGGCGGTAAGAGCAGTCCTCGGGGTGACAAGCCTCTCTACCGATGGATCATCCGCCAGGTTGAGGAACAGGACCACCTTCTCGAGGACTCCGGACTCCTCGAAGTTCCGGATAAAATACTGTGCCACATCGTGTTTGATCCCCATCGCGGCAAAGACGACGGCGAACGATGTCTCTTCGCCGATGATCTTCGCCTGCCTGGTAATCTGCGCCACAAGACGGTTGTGCGGCAGGCCTGTGCCGGAAAACACCGGCAGTTTCTGTCCTCTCACGAGGGTGTTCATCCCGTCGATAGCCGATATCCCCGTCTGGATGAATTTCCTGGGGTATTCCCTTGCCGTGGGGTTTATCGGCAGGCCGTTCACGTCCATCGTCTTCTCCGCCCTGGGCGGAGGGCCTCCATCGATCGGCTGGCCGAGGCCATTGAAAACCCTTCCCATGATCTCCCCGCTGACCGAAAAAGACAGCGGCTCTCCCTTGAAACGAACCTTCGTCTCGGGGATCGAAAGACCTGTAGTACCCTCGAAGACCTGTATTACGGCAGCCTTTTCGCTGCTCTCCAGAATCATGCCCAGCCTTACGTTGCCCTTCGAATCAATGACCTCGGCGAGTTCGTTATACCCGACGTTGTGGATACCCCTGACCGCGATAAGGGGGCCCGAGACCTGGCTGATACCTATGTACTCTCTGCCTTCGGCAAGATTTTTTTCCGTCATTTCATCACCGTTTCTCTGCCATTTTTCCAGTTCGAGCTCTCATCTATTGCCTGTTCGAACATCTGGACTTTTTTCTGTTCGAACTCCCGACTCTTTCCTACTCGAACATCTCGGCGATCCGCTCCATCGAACGGGTGAGCTTGTCCCTGAGTTCATCGATCTTCTCGATCTCGTCATTCGCTACCGCGAACTTCATCCTCATGATGTCCGAGACCACTTCCATCCTCTTGAGCTGATGGATCGTGGCGCCCTTTTTGATGCTCTCCAGACCCTGATCGTAAAACTCCAGGATTATCTGGAGCATCTTGACCTGTTTCTCCGGCACACAATACATATCGATCTGATCAAAGCTGTTCTGCTGAAGGAACGCGTTTTTGAACATCGTACATGTCTCTAGAATGATTCTCTGCGTGTCGGGAAGAACATCGGGCCCGACAAGCTTGACCACCTGCTGAAGTTTGGACTCCTGCTGAAGCAGGTCCATGATCCTTCGTCTCAGTTCGACCCATTCCCCTCCTGAATTTTCCTGCCACCACCCGCTGATCTCGTCGATATACTCGCTGTAGCTGTCGACCCAGGAAATCGCGGGGTAATGCCTCGCGTTGGCCAGTTGCCTGTCGAGGGCCCAGGTACAACGCACGAAACGCTTCGAGTGCTGTGTGACCGGTTCGGAGAAATCTCCGCCCGGGGGCGAGACTGAACCGATGATAGTTATTGAACCATCGGCCCCACCGAGCGTTTGGACCATTCCCGCCCTCTCATAGAACTCTGCCAGCCTGGTAGGCAGATAGGCGGGGTACCCCTCATCGGCCGGCATCTCTTCCATACGCCCGGAGAGCTCCCTTAGAGCCTCTGCCCAGCGTGAGGTCGAGTCGGCCATGATCGCCACATGATATCCCTGGTCGCGGTAATATTCGGCGATCGTTATCCCTGTATATATGGAAGCCTCGCGTGCCGCTACGGGCATGTTCGAGGTGTTGGCTATCATGATCGTACGCTCCATGAGCGGTCTTTTCGTCCTGGGATCTATAAGCTTCGGGAACTCGATAAGAACGTCTGTCATCTCGTTGCCACGCTCTCCACACCCGATATACACGATAAGATCCGCGTCGGACCACTTGGAAAGAGCGTGCTGGATCATCGTCTTACCCGTACCAAAACCACCCGGCACGACCACCGTTCCTCCCTTTGCCACCGGGAAAAGTGTATCTATGACTCTCTGCCCCGATATCAGGGGAATGCTGAGCGGTTTTCTGGCGGTCGACGGACGGCCACGGCGGACCGGCCATTTCTGGCTCATCCTGATCTCCACCTCTTCGCCCGACCCGTCCTCCACTTTCGCGACGACGTCCTCGACTGTATATTCGCCGGCGCCTGCCACCCACGTGATCTTCCCGGCGACTTCCGGCGGCACGAGTATCCGGTGCAGGATCAGTTCAGTCTCCTGTACGGTCCCTACAGTCTCCCCACCGGAGACATCCACGCCAGTCTCCATGACAGGGGTGAATCCCCATTTCTTCTCTTTGTCGAGAGAAGAGACGTGGATCCCCTTCTGAATATACTGGCCCGAGGTATCCCTGATCACCTCGAGAGGCCGCTGGATGCCGTCGTAGATCGTACCGATGAGCCCGGGGCCAAGATCTACCGACAACGGCACACCGGCACTGTAGATATCGGTACCGGGCGCCAGCCCGGTCGTATCCTCGTATACCTGTATGACCGCCCGCTCACCGTCGAGTTTCACGATCTCCCCGACCAGATGATCCTCCCCCACCTCGACGAGATCGAGCATCCTGGCCCTGTCGATCTCCCTGGCGTGGACGACCGGACCGATCACCTTGTCGACTTTTCCGATAATCTCAAGCACTGCCCGATCCCTCACTTCCTTCGGATTCGAAGATTTCCTCAAAGATTATATTCCTTGTCCTGTCGCGAAGCCTGTATATCCTCGCTTCAAACGTGTTATCAAAGATCACCTTGCCTCCCGGCACACCTACCCTGGCGCCGCCGAGAGAGTTCTTTTCAAGAGACATGGCCTCGAGCCCCGTGATATCCCTCGATTCTGTGGCCATCGCTTCGCGGACCGCCCGGAAGACCTTTTCATCGAGAAGGCTGAGATCCCTCCTGTCGACATAGACCTGGAAAGAGTCGCCATCCAACCAGCGGATGGCCTCGGCTATCAGATCCGCGAGCAATTCCGGATATCCGGCTTCCGCCCTGGCATCCGCAAGTCCGCTTTCGACTTCTCTGTTGACCTTCGAGACGATCTCCTCGCGGGCTTTCAGCTTCGCTCTCTTCACCTCGATATTGACGCTTGAGAGAAGTCTTCTTCTCGCCAGATCACCCTTTTCCTCGGCCTCCCTGAGTATCTTCCCCGCGATCTCGTCGGCCGAATTCCTGGCCTTCTCTAATATTTCAGAGGCCGTTCTTTCCGCCTTCTCGAGGATCGAGCTGATCTCCTTCTCTCCATCTTCCATTATCTGGTCGACTATCCTGTCGACTGATTCGTTATCGGCCACTTCCTTCTCCCTCTATTCGCCGCCTGTCGTTTTACTAGACCTTCACACCCACAGCGGCGTTGACCATCTCTCTGATCGATATCCTGCCCTCGAGCGGACCTTTCCTGTCCGGAATCTCGATTATCAACGGAAAAGAATGCTTGAAGACGAAATCCTCCATCTCTTCACGTATCTCGGAAGCAATACGCTCCGAGATCATGATGATCCCGATATCATCCGCTTCGAAAGCCTTCGTAAGCGCCTCGCGGGCCCCGTCGGCGTTCTCCACAACCTCGCCATCCAGGCCGACCAGCTTAAAACCGGTCACCGTGTTCTCATCTGCTATGACGTGGAACTTCATCTCCCGTTTCCTCTGTCTCCTGTCCTGCTATATCTTGGTAAGGATCATAATCGATATGATCAGGCCATAGATCGCTATACCTTCAGCAAGGCCCACATAGATAAGTGCCCTCGCCGCGAGTTCGGGTTTTTCTCCGATGGCGCCAAGCGCCGCGGCCCCCACATAAGCGACAGCCACACCCGCGCCGACACTCCCGATCGCGGTCGAGAAAGCCGCTGCCGCGAATCCCCACATCATGATCTTGGCTCTGTTCGAATCCATTTCCGCGAGCTGTTCGCTGTGAACAGCCGCTGCCGCGGGCTCGTGTTCCTGGCTCTTGACTCCGACGACAGTGCTGATCAGAGTTATCATCAGAACGATGATGACAGTCGCGAATACGGCCGTCGACGAAACGGTGATCCACCTTTTCATCCTGGTCCTGCTTTCTTCCTGCTGTGACATTTATCCTGTCTCCTTTCCCTTCGTGCTTTCCGGCCTCGACCCGAGACCAATCGGTTTATAAGCTGTTCCGCCACCCATAAAAAACTTTCCGAAGAATTCGTAATATTCCAGACGGATGGCCTGTATCGTCACCACCAGCCCCTCGAGGGCGATGATGACAGCGTTACCCAGAATCAGTATCAATGCCGAGTAGAAGATTCCCCCGCTCTTGCCCTTGACCATATCGACAACGCTGAACACGGCGATGAACAGTCCCGTGTGGGCGAGCGCGAAGGCGGCTACACGGATGAATGACACCGTGTTGCCGAGATACCCGGTAATGATCTCCATGACCTCTATCACGGTCTCCATCAGATATGACATAAGACCCTTCTCGAACCTCACCCTGCGGTGCCCAAAAAGAGCTGCCAGCGGCTCGCGCAGAAAGAGAAGAAGGATCGGAAACCCTATTCCAAGCACCATCAGAATGACCGGTATCGGCCTGTTCCTCAGGAAGATCGAGACCGCGCCGATTCCGCACCAGTATATTATCGCGCTGACGAGACCAGCCTGATCGAAGAAGGTCGACTTGAAGTCCCGGGCACGGATGGCGTTGACCACGTTGAGCAGTATCCCGATCGAGATGAAGACGATACCGAAATACAGCGCCACCTTGAAAAAGTAGATCACATTGTGCATCGGTTTCATCCAGAGGCCGTGAAATAGTTCCTCGAGTCCGAATACACTTCCGTAAAGAATGCCGAAGACCATCGAGGAGAGTCCGCACCAGAATGCCAGCTTGCCGACAAGTGTCGTACCCTCGCTCCTCGGCTTCTTCGGTTTTTTGAATCCCAGCAACCATCCGATCAGGGCCAGTACAGCCCCGTGACCTACGTCTCCGAACATCAGCCCGAACATCAACAGAAAACTGATCGCGACGAAGACTGTCGGATCGATAAATGAATACTCAGGAAGGCCATAGCTGGAGACCAGCATTTCGAACGGCCGGAAGAAACCCGGATGCCTCAACATGACAGGCACCTTCACCTTTCCATCCCTGACCTCGGTGATCTCCTCCGGAGGTATGACCTCGATGATGGCTCTTCCCCTGGCGGCCCGCATTATCTCGCTTTCCACCAGGCGCTTTCTGTCGCTCGGGACCCAACCGGAGAATATGTATGTCTTTCTCGTTTTTTTCAGGTAGTTTTTCACACGTATCAGAAGCTCGGCCACCCTCAGTGACCTGTGGTAGTCGGTGATCGCTGCCGAGTTCTTTTCCTTTATCTCGACGAGCTCCTGTTTCAAGTCGTCTACTTTGTCCCGGATCCCTTCGATCTTCTCCTCAAGCCCTTCGATGACTATGGCCGACTCGTCCTTCGCGTCGCTTCCACCCGGCATTTCGATATCCTCGAATGCCGCCTCTCTCAATATCCTCTTCAGCTTGAGCCTGTCGGTCTTAAGTCCGATGACAAGGACGATATCATTAGTTTCCCGCGATGCCAGGGGGAAGACAACGGCCGCGAGCGGAGCTGTCTTCTCCTTGATATAGTCGAGGTGTTCACTTCTTACCTGTCCGTACCTGATCTCAAGGAATGTATACGGCGTCTTCAGATCAGTCAGTCCGACCTCCGCCAGTGGTGATATCTCGTTGAATATCCCCTGCATCCTTTCCAGATGCACCTCGAGTTCTTTCTTTCGTTGTACCAGATCCACGACTCTCGCTTCGAGAGTCGAAAGCTCCTTGTCCATACCATCAAGGTCGCTGACGGATGTCTCGAGCAGGCTGCTGTCCCTCTCCTCGAGCGGCAGTTCCCTGATACCCAGATCTTTCATGAGACCGACGACCCTCTGGCCGAGACGGTCGATCTTGTCGCTGGCCTTCCCTGACTCGAAGGTGCCCAGCTGCTCCACCCAGGGTTGCTGGTCGTCGAGCCGCACGAGATGCAGGATACCAAGCCGGACGATCGATCTGGCGACCTCGTCGACCTCGGTCTCGAAGACCATCACATTGATCTGATGCATTCGTTCAGGAGTAAACATTCCACCATCTCCGCTTAGTGACCGCCTAGAAAGAGACCCTGAGGTGGCTCTCTATCTCTCCGCGGTCCATCTTGTATATCTTGCCGTTCATTATCGTTATAATATTCCTTATCTCGGTCCGCTTTAGAATGAGATACGAGAGAACAGTCCCGATAGTAAAGGGAAATCCTCCAAGTGTCTTTCGAGCTTCGGTGATAAGGTAGTTCCACAGGATGATCTCGAGCAGGTAGAGTTTGCTCAACTGGTCGCCGCTGACAAGCAGTTCCGAAACGTTCGCGAAAGATTTTTCCAAAGCCACAGAGATCACTTCCTTGATGGATTCGGCTTTGAACGCCTGACGGAGCCGGTCCCTGGTCATACGGTAACCACCGGGAATATTGTAATCCAGCAATTCACCTACAGGGATATCATAATAGAACTTCAGGCGCACCAGCCAACCCAGGTTCTTCTGGTCGATTTCGAGTCCGACGAGTTTTTTCGCTATCTCACGGTCCTTTTTGCCCAGAGCGGCGACCCTCGCCTTCAACCTTTCGTAATAATCTATCTCGAGATTTATCTCGATCGGGAACAGGGTACGGCGCTCGTTATAGTCGTCAAGCACCGCTTCGATCGCCTTCTGGAACGGACTCCCCGAAAGATACGATATGGCATCCTCGATCGAGGAAGCTTCGGAGATCGCCTGGTACGCGAGCGAATGGGGCAGATCCTTTCGGATCATATATTTCATTTCTTCCCCGTCGCGTCTTCCTTCCCGGATCCTCAGAGCGGTCTTGAGGTTCTCTATCTCATACTTCTCGAGGAAATGATTGATAAGGGCCTTTTCCTCTCCCTTTATGTCCTTGAGCAGTTCCCTGTGCCACTCGACTTCCTGCTCCAGCAGAAATTTTTCTCCGACCCTCGGATCGAACGAGATCTCCGGTTTCGAAAAGACCGGTTCGTAGATCGTACCACTGAGTGATGAGTAAAACTCTGCCAGGTCACGAGTCTCAGCCAGCCTGTTGATCGTCTCCAGCGTAAGAAGAGTGCTGAGCCTCGCTCTCACCTTCGCGTTGATAAGCGCATATCTGCTGACTGGTCCGAATATCAAATTCGCTCCAAAAGCGGTTGTGCCGCGCGGCCTGAAAAAAAAGCATTCTGATGAATGCCTGTATCTTATTCGTTTTCTTTCCCTGTCACGAGTCCGTGGATCCTTGTTACGGCCCTCGTTATCTCAGTACTTTTCTTCTGAAGAAGTTCCTCGCTGCCGCCACTGACCTTCGAGACCTGCAGCGCCCTTTCCCGTTCAGCTTCCATGCTGAGCTTCTCTACCAGCTCCTGCCCTTCATGGACAGCCTGCTGGCGACCCTGTTCGACGACCTCGCGGCTCTGCGTCTCCGCGCCGCGAACGACCTTCTGAGCCTTCGCTTTCGCTTCGTCGATCCGCCCGCGGATCTCCTTCTCGGTCTCCATGATCTTTTTAACTATTTCTTTCAAAGCTACTCCCTGGCAGTCCGACCCGGGCAGTACACATCGATCGATACGAGAGTACCGATTCAGATTAATGCGGTAGTATAGCCATTAGGTCCGATAGTGTCAATGAGGTTGGAGATTTTTCTAACCGTTCTCTTTCGGTCCTTTTTCCTATAAAAAAGCCCCGGACCGTACGGCCCGGGGCTTCCCGTTACAGGCATCGATCGCCTGCAAGATCCAAAACCACAGAGACTACTTGTTCAAAGCCTTGATGGCTCCCCAGGTGTGCGCGTCGTTGGCGACGGCACACTCGTGGACGATGACGCCGTTGATGATCTCAAAGTTGCATCCCATCACGTCGATCGATACCCATTCGGGGTTGTAATCATAGATCGTAAAGTCATATATGACATGCTCGGTCCCGGCATAGACACCGCACAGATCGATGATGGTCTCGCGGATGATATAAAGCTCCTCGTCGCAACCCGGAAGCGGGGGCTCCGTGTCGCCGAGGCCCAGGGCTGAATACTCGGGAGTCGACCAGTTCACGGCGACAGTGATGTCGGTGGTGCAGAGAGGATCCATGGCTGACCAGTCAAACTCGATATGGATGATCTTGCCGCGGGTCTCATCGAAAGGATGATCGTAGAACCACTGGTTGATCCAGTTGGAAGGATAGACGTACCATTCTCCTCCGGCATAACCTGATCCGCCACCCTCGATGACGATTCCCGATCCGACAGTTATGAAGAAATCATCGATGATCTCCTGAGACGTCGCCGGGGCCGAAAAAAGAAGCAATCCAAGGGCTAGAAAAATAACAGTTTTCTTCATTTCGCTACTCCTGATTCACGCGCAGATGTTTGAAAGGCTACTTCCCCTCCCTCAGAGATTCCGCACTAAATCTCTGAGCGCACCGTAAAGACCGATGTTCGGGGAAAGACGGCCAGGGCCGTCATAACGATTGCAAAGGGACTCTCCGGCCTCCTTTCGCACGAGTATCTGCAAAAACCGGATTTACCGCCATTCCTGATAATCATTCCCTCTTAATGGAATGGAGGCGATTATAGCATAATATCACATCGGTTTTCAAGAAAAAACCCGGAGAACCGGTGCTGTATCGCATTATATAAGACCGGGTTAGTCTAATACATAAGTAGTAGTCCCTACAGGGATTACCTCACGTTTTCACCCTCATCCGCCCCTGCTTTTTACCTGACTTTTTTAATCTTATAACCCTTGTCCCGCAGCGCTTCGATGATACCATCGTCGCCGACGAGATGCGCCGATCCGACCAGGACAAATTCCTTTTCCGGCGTCGCGAACAGTTTTTCTATCTCGGGGAGCCACTTGTCGTTTCTGCCCTTGAACAGATCCCTGTAGATGTCAGGAAATTTCTCCTTAACGTCATCTATCATCAACTCAGCCATCGCCTCATCATCGCCTTCCCGCCAGGCTTCGATCAGTTTTTCTATCTGCTGCCCCACCTCTTTCATATCCTCGATCGAATGCAGGACGAACTCGTCCTCATACCCGTCGCCCATCGACAGGAGATACCCCAGCTGCTCATCGATCGATTCAAGGGCGGCAAGTCCGCGGCCATCTGCCACAGCTCTGCCGTGATAGTGGATATCTACACCCTCCTGGCCTATCCCCTGCTTTTGAAGTTCGAGAGACATAAGGGATATCACCACAATCGACGGCCTGAGCTGATTCAGCATAGCCAGAGGCATTCCCGCGCTATCGCAATACGTACTCAACGCCTCGTAGGTAGATACTGAAAGCAGGTCGTCCAGCCCCTGCCCTTCAGGAAGCATCGCTTCAGCCATGATCCTCATCTGGATGTCTGGACTCTGAAGCTCGTCCATATCGGTCTCGAAGACCAGTATCTCGGAATCTTCATATGCCTTGTCGTACTCTTCAGGTAGAGGATAGTCGGATGCCCTGAGCATATGTATCGTGCCACCAAGATAGACGACTGACTTGCCCTTACTGACCTTCCAGACGAGTCCCTCGGCAGATGCCGTGGAATATCCCACGGTGAAAAGGTAGAACACCATCACGATCACAAAAAAGGATGAAAAAGTCTTTTTCATTTTACCCTCCCGGTTATCTTATTCTTCAATGACCTGACTTCCCGGATGTCCTCAGCATCAGGAATGACATAAACGATTTCCCTGTGGGGATAGTAAGCTCTATGATGAACCATTTTCAAGCATATTGGTTGAAATCGGGAACAATCCTCCATGAGCATCGGAATGATACCTGGCAAGGCCCGCTCATAATAGGCTTGACCCGGCCGCGTTTTCTGCTAACCTTGCGGCATCGGCACACAATGAGGGTTTTGTGACCGGCAAAACAGTTCCTGCGCATGTCACAAGACGCTTGTAAAATACAGAGGAGGTCCTCATGAGAAGATTTTTGACGGCCAGGCCGGTTTTTATCCTGCTTGTCGCCGCGTTCGTTTTTGCTTTTTCCACTGAGGCTGTCGCGCAGGGAAAGGGCAAGGGAAAGAAAAAGTCAGCTAAAAAGACAAAGTCCACGGAGAAGGTCGAGAGCAGAAAAGCAATCGATGCCTCCGACTCTCTGCAGGCCGAAGAGCTGTCAGGCCGAAAAGGTAAAAGGAGAGGAGACTCTGACAAAACAGACAAGGACAGAAAGGGTAAGGACAGGGAAGATCAGCAGAAGGCTGGCAAAAAAAATAAATACCGCCCAAAGGGCCTGAAAAAGGCAGAGATGGAAGAATGGGCCGATGGGGTCCCTCCCGGCTGGTCCAAGGGCAATAAAGAGGGATGGGTCGATGGGATGCCCCCCGGTAAGTCAGGAAAGGGCGAAAGACGATACCCGGCAGGCTCGGGCGACTGGAACGATGCCCGCAAGGAAGAATGGGACGGAGAGCTGGAAAAAGCCAAGGAACGCGTAAGGACAAGATCGCGCGAACGTCAGGATACCAATCAGGAGACAGAGAATAGCTCCGTCATATCCATCGAAGAAGCTGCCAGAAACGGTGTCCCTATAGAGACAGCCGAAAAAACGATAGACACAGCGGTCGATCGCGGAATGACGGGAGAAGAGATCGAGAAGATCACGCGGGCCATGACTTATGGATCTGACAAGAACGTGGATCAGACCAGGCTGGGTGACTTCGTTCAAAAGAAAATGACCGAAGGAGAGACTGGCGACGATATCGCGGTCTCGATATACGAAGAGATCGACAGCGGGACCCTCGAAAAGAAACCGGTCGAGGAAAAAAAGAAGTCCTGGTGGAGACGGATGTTTAAGAAGGACTGATGGAACAACCTGAAAGACTGACAATCAAATAGCCTTCGATTGAACAGCATTTACTTGCGAAGAGCGGGGCCTTCCCTGCTCTTCGCGGATTATTGGATACCTTACTATGAATATTGCCGCTCTTTCTTCCTTACTACCCTATGGTGCCACATCCCCATCAGTACATAGACCACCATCATTGGATATGGAGAAGTTTCGGTAAGCAGATTGATCTCTCTGTCACCCACTATGATGAACAAACCTTCAAACGTACTATTTTTCACGAATCCGATTGATCAAGCGTCTGCCTGTCCGGTGCTCTCGATTCTCTGATGCTCTTTACAATCCCATAGATACCTAGAATAATAAATGCTATAGAGAAATACAAACGCACAGTCCCTGTTATCGCGGCAACGATGAAATATATGGTGCAAGCCAGATACAGGATCGACATTACTTTCCAGATTCTGAACTTTTTCGCGAAGAAACTCAGGACGAAAAGAAAGACAATTAACCCGATTGCAATAAAACTACTCATAGTCGGCACCTCCCAATCATTGCTGGCAGACTGTCGAGACCCATCCTCCGGTACAGAATTGGCACAGCGCAACGACGGCACAGGCGAAATACAGTGGCGTTGCACCGAACACGGTACACCCTAAGAGTGATGCCGTGTAACTGACCCACTGGCACTTTACTCCCTTCTGCGCCAGATCAACTACCGGTATCCCATTTTCCCCATCACCGAGTATAATTGATTCCTTGTTTGTCACAAGTAGATTATCCCATTTTTCAGCAATATCCTTGAATACACATGTCGGACATGGAGTCGCTCGATCCCCGGCCACATCCTGCAATTTGGGATACTTGTTCCTTATTTTCTCGCCCAGGTATACAATTTTGCTTCCTAGGTTCATCATTTCCTCCTCGGTGTATCCGAGGATTAAAGCAAATTTCTCTTCATCATTTCGCTCGACTATTTCGGCCATTTCCGTACCAGACAAATTACTCTCAAGGGCTCTGCTTATCATTTCATCCCTGATTGATATCAACTCAAGAAAATCCTCGTCCTCCTTCAAACTTATTTCATCCAGTGTTGTGGGCTCGCCAACTATTTCTGTCTGGCTACATCCAAACATTAAGACGGAACACACGATGGCACTAATCGCCAATGATTTAAACATATTATCTCCTCCAAGATTGGAATTGTGTCTTTCAGATTTTTTCAGCATCTAACACATTCGTATTGCACCCTGCATGCCACTCAGATGAACCGGACTTTTTGCCGGTACCTGTTGAATTGATGATACAATTGCAACTCCTTCGAAATAATGCTGTTCAGAAGAACGACATTAAATATTTGCAATGGATTTCATTATTAATCTATCACTGCCATCAGCAATTACAGGCAGATCGGATGTGTATCGCGTGGAACACTTTTTGGAACACTTCTCCTGTAACTTGTTATGATTCAACTCGTAACAAAAGTGGAACACATGGAACTATTGGAACACTTTTTTGGAACACATTGGCCCGGATACTGCAGCAACATACGGTCCATTCCATGAAAGATAGGCGTCACCTAGATTGCAGATCCACAATTTACAATCCAACCGAAAATCTCCTTTATTAATCAGCCCCAATTGATATATTCTGTTCCCTGTATGGGGTTCATAAGCATTTGGGGGTCACCGGGCTGGGGGCACTGGACCATCGCCCCAATAAAAGGCATGCTGACTCTCTTCTACTCATTCCTCCGGGAGGACTCTGAGATGCAGGAATTTCTCGGACATATATATTTCGGGAACACTATACTTGAATACCTCGTCTGCCTCGCCTTTTTTATCGGCGGTGTCCTGGTCGTCAAGCTATTCACCACGATAGTCATGAGCCGACTGAAGAAACTGGCCAGCCGCACGAAAACGGACCTAGACGATTTCCTGCTTCACGCTGTGGACACCAAGCTTTCCTCCCTCTTTTACATCGGGGTCCTCTACCTCAGCATACAGCGACTTACCCTCAACGATATGATGGCCAGAGGGACCTGGATCTTCTTCCTTCTTTTCCTCACTATCTTCGGGGTCCGCTTTCTTCTCAGCCTGGTCATATACATCCTCGATCTCTACTGGACCAGTAGAGACACGGAAGAATCGAAGAAAAAGGCGATCCGGGGCATTCTGACGATCTTCAAGTTCGCAGTCTGGGTAATCGCCGTCGTCATACTTCTGGACAACCTCGGCGTGCAGGTCTCAGGCCTTATCGCCGGCCTCGGTATCGGAGGCATCGCCATAGCCCTGGCCGCGCAGGCGGTACTGGGCGACCTTTTCAGCTATTTCACCATCTTTTTCGACAAACCGTTCGAGATCGGTGACTACATCATCATCGGCGATTTCATGGGAACGGTGGAACATATCGGAATAAAGACTTCTCGCATCCGGTCACTCAGCGGTGAGGAGATCATCATATCCAACACGGACCTGACCAGCTCGCGCGTGCGTAATTACAAAAGGATGGAAAAACGCAGGATACTGTTCAAGCTGGGCCTGGTCTACGACACCACAGCTGAGCAGCTCGAAGAAGCTACATCGCTCATAAAGGAGATAATCGCGGCGACCGGGAATGCCGAGTTCGACAGATCCCACTTCTGCCAGTACGGAGATTTCAGTCTCGACATAGAGACTGTCTATTATGTCCTGACCAGGGATTATAATATCTACATGGATACTCAACAGGACATCAATCTCCGTATCAGGAAAGAATTCGAAAAACGCGGCCTCGAGTTCGCCTACCCCACACAGACTGTGATCGTGGAGAAGAATGAACCCTGATTTCTGTTGACACCTCCCGTTAAATCCAGTTTGATGAACGACATACAGCAAACGAAGGGTGCCAGATGACCGAACGGCAGATCGGGAATTACAAGATACTCAAACAGATAGGCGTCGGCGGCATGGCCAAGGTCTATCTGGCCGTTCACAAGGACGTCCCTAACCTCAAGTTAGTCCTGAAGATCCTTTCCAATTCCCAGCATGCCGAACGCTTCATGCAGGAAGCCGACAAGCTCGCGCTTCTCGATGGAAACCCCAACATATGCCAGATCCGCCATTTCTTCGACCATGAGGACGAGCTCGTGATCGCCATGGAGTATATCGACGGATCATCGCTCGAACAGATGATCGAGGAAAAGGACAGTTTTTCCATCACCGAGTCTCTCAAGATAGTCACCGACCTTCTTGGCGGGCTTGCCCCCGCTCACTCGCAGAATATCTACCACCGCGACCTCAAGCCGGGCAATATCATGTTCGATGGAAAAGGGGTCCTGAAGATCATCGATTTCGGTATCGCGAAGGGCAAGACCGACCCCCAGATGACGATAGTAGGCACCGCGGCAGGGACTCCCGAGTATATGGCCCCGGAACAGTTCACCGGCGGTGAAGACCTTGATTATTCGAAATGCGATATCTACGCTGTAGGAACTATACTGTACAGACTTATTACAGGAGAACTTCCCTTCAAGGGCGCCAACGAATTCGTCCTTCGCGACGCGAAGATGTTCGAAGAGCCACCTGTCCCTTCCAGCCTTGCGGGCAACATATCCAAAGAACTCGATAAGGTTATACTTAAGGCTATAGACAAGGATCCCGGAGCGAGATTCTCGTCCATGGAAGAGATGCGTACGGAGCTTTTAAGGATATCAGCGCAGCAGGGTGGCGCCGCGGGTAGCTCTGTGGCAGAAACAATGGCTAATATCGTAACGGGAGCGGATACCGTGGGTATTCCTTCCTCTCCTTCGCGCCGAAAAAAATCCCGTGCCTCAAAAAAAAGCGGCGGCAGAGGCCGTAAAAGCAGCAGCGGGAAGGTAGTTGGAATAGTTATCGGTGCTGTTGTCATAATCGCGGCAGCGATCTTCGGGCTGAGGATGATGTCGGGCGGAGATGAGACTCTTTCAGGCGAGGGCCAGCCCGGCAGCAGCCATGAGATGGGATCGGCAACGTCAGATACTACAATGTCCGGAGATAATGCCGCTTCTACCCTGCCGGTCTCGTCCGGCGGCGAGTCCGGAACAACAGTATCCACGACTGCCGACGAAAAACCTGCAGTGAGAAGAAAACCCCCCGTAGCGCCCGGAATCCTGCTGGTCACCTCCAGGCCCGGTTACGCGGCTGTCTACATCAATGGAAAACTACAGGACGAACCAACACCGTTCAGATTCGAACGCCCGCCGGGCAGATACACCGTCAGGATAGTCAAGGTCGTGGGCGGACGGGAGCTGACCCATACCGAAACGGTCACCGTCACAAGTGGCAAGATGATAAAAGTATCGCACAATTTCGAGGAATAGTTTAGAATCCTTCTATAAATTTCACCTAAAACCGGGAGGCGTATTATGAGACGGTTTTTCCTGTTTTTCATCCCATTTTCTCTTCTGATCCTTCCCCCTCTATTTATCCTGGCACCGGCGTCAGACGCGCTGGCTTCGGATAGCAACGTCTCAGAAAAGCTCGCAGAGGCTGTAGATGTCTATCTCGACGGAGAATTCGAGGCGGGACTGGCGATTACGGACGAACTCTTGTCCATGCAGGACCTTACTGCTAATGACAAGATCGCGATCCTCGAAGTGAAAAGCATCATCACCTATGCTAAAGGACAGAAGTACAAGAATGAGGCCTATAGTTACCTCCAGAACATCTCACAGATCGGGCACTGTCTCATCAACCTGCCCAGGGAGATGTGGCCCAGCGAGCTGAGAGACAAATGGTACGAACTCTGCCAGAACAAAAACCTGCTTGTCTGCCCGGATGATCGACCTCCCGAGATCAAAACGATCGCGATAATGGAGTTCGACAACTTCTCGATCGGCAAGTACAAGGAAGAACTGGGCGATATCAGCAAGGCCCTCGCCGATTTCTTCGAATACGACTTTTCGCGTTTTACCGACCTCAAAATAGTCGAACGTGACAAGCTCGATTACCTGCTCAGGGAGATCAAACTCTCCGAGGAGGGAAAGATCGATCAGGCGACGGCTGTCAGGGTCGGAAAGATGCTCGGTGCCCAGCTGATGGTGTTCGGCAGCATAGCGCAGGTCGACCGCAAGAACGCGAGAATGGTAGTGCGCGTCGTAAATGTGGAGACCTCCGAGATAATCACCTCGGCCGACATGGAAGGAAAACCGAATTTCGTCGAGATGGAAAAGGGACTCGTGAAAGCTATCGCGGAAAAGCTCGAACTGGTCGTCACGGACCAGATGAAAACCGCGATCGAGGAATCGGCCACTACCGATATGGACGCCGCAAAGCTCTATTCCCTCGGGCTGAAGTACATGGACGACTATCAGTATGAAAAAGCCTATGAACACTTCCAGCAGGCCTACGAAAAGGACAACAGTTTCATCGAGGCAAAGAAAAAGATGGAGATATACAAACCTCTCGTTGGATGAGATAGCTCTGCGGTCATCAGGAGTAAAAGTGTCCTGAAGTCGCAGAAGATGAGCGTGTCCTGAAATCCCTTTCGGGGCCCGCCTGCTCTGAACGATAAGGAGAACATGATGTCGCGATCAATACCGGCGGTCCTTCTGATCTTTGCCCTGCTGATCACCGGCTGCACCCAGAGTTATTACCGGCAGGGCCTTGCCGCCAGCGAAGAGGGAGACAACGATGCCGCCCTCGACCTGCTCTACAAAGCTGTCGGAGAACGACCGGACGACCACCGGGCATGGCGGGAGATCGGCATGGCCTGGTACAGGACAGAGGCGCTTGGAAAGGCAGAAGAGGCCTTTGCCACTTCCAACCGGATCAGCCCGAACGCCCTTTCCAACCTCTACCTCGGCCTGATCTTTGAAAAGACCGATCAGATCGACAGGGCGATACGAGTCTACAGCGCGGCAGCCAATCTTCAGGGCGATGGCAAGACTAAAGACATGATCGAAGGCAGGCTGAGCGTCCTTATCGACAAACGCCTTACGGATGAGGCGAGGCAGGCTGTCCTCAACGAGGATTCTCTCGATGTCGATTCACTCCCTGAAAACAGCATAGCCGTAATAAATTTCGACGGATCCAACCTTCCGTCAGACCTGCAGCCGATGGCTCTCGGCCTGGCTGAGTTCGTCGCGATGGACCTTGCCAAAGTCTCCGAACTCAAGGTGCTGGAGAGGATGAAGATCAACGTGATCCTCGACGAACTCCAGCTCAGCGAATCAAACTATTCCAGTACCACCGTTGGCCCGAGAGTAGGAAAGCTTCTCGGAAGCAGCAGGATAGTCCTCGGATCGGTGAACAGCACCGGGGATGATGGATTCAGGGTAGATGGAAGACTGGTCAACACTGTCGATGGCAAAGCCAGCGGCACCCGGTCGGACGAAGGCAGCCTCGAAGAGTTCTTCCGTGTCGAAAAACAATTCGTCTTCGGCATCATCGACACACTGGGGATCGTGCTCAGCAAGGAGGAAAGAGACGCTATCGAGGAGGTCCCCACGGAATCCTTCCTCGCGTTCATGTCGTACAGCAAGGGCCTCTTCTATGAAAGACGGGGCATGCACAGCGACGCGGCAGGATCGTTCAGGGACGCTGGAAATGCTGACCCTGGATTCATACAGGCCACGAACCTCGCGGGAAAGATGGAACACGCGTCTTCGGCCGGCACAAGCAGCTTCGAGACTGGCGTGACCGCCTCCATGACGAGAGAAGACTCCCCGGGCGATTTCGGCATTATTCAGTCGGCCAACCTCATCAACAGCAACTTCATCATGAACGCCACACTCTACTGGCCCCTGGGATTGTTGACGGCTCCTCCTCCCGGCGGAGGTCCGGCGTGGCACGGCTACGGGATAATCATCATAAGGGGGGATTTCGATGCGAACTAGAATCACCATATCGGTCATCCTCGCTTTGGTCCTGATCTCTTCTTCCACTGTACACGCCCAGATCATCTACGGACAGCCGGGCTCGGCAGGGCTCAAGTTCTATTACAGTTCATGGAATCTGGAGGATCAGGACGGCCTCACACAGGACATCTCCCAGGGAACACTCGATCTATCTGGATTTATCCCTCTGAAAGAGAACCTCGAGGCCAGATACCAGATACTGTCCGGCTTCAACACTCTGGAGTACGGAGACGCGGAAGACGACCTCTCCGGCCTCGGAGACCTCAGGATCCAGATCTCACGGTCATTCTCCAGAGACAAATACCTCCTCTCCGCGGGAGTAAATCTTCCGACAGGCAGCAGGGAACTGAACGCCGAAGAAGAAAGACGGATCGTCGAATTCCTCTCCTACGATTTCCTTACCCTGCCGATGCGCAGGTTCGGAGAGGGATTGGGATTCAATATCCAGGCCGGCGCGGCGACCGAGCTGGGCCGGTTCAAATGCGGCCTCAGCGCCGTATATGATTTCCTCGGCTCCTACTCTCCCTATGAGGAAACGGGCGACTACGACCCCGGCGATGCCATCTCTGTAAACGCCACGGCGAACACGATGTCCGGAAAGGTAAGCTATACCGGCAATTTCGGCTTTTCGATCTTCGGCACCGACGCTCTGGAAGATGACGATATCTACAAACAGGCTCCCCAGTTCAATGCCCGGATCATGGCCGTCATCCCGGGTCAGAAATATACTACGACGATCGGTACAAGGTTGGTCATTCGCGGCCGCAACAAACGATACAGCCTGACAGAGGGAGTGATAGACAGCCAGCTGAAGAAGTACGGAGACGAGATAGGAGGATTTGTCCGCCTGTCCTTTACGGGCTGGAAGGCATGGAACATAGGTACAATGGCTGGGATCAGGCAGATCATGGCCAACGAAGAGGAGTTCGATGCATCTACGGTCTTCAATCTCGGCCTGGACCTTTCGAAGGCGATCAACGACCGGCTGACATTCGATACAGGAATGATCTATTACACAGGCTCCGCCGACGGTGGAGAAATCGATATGAGCGGCTTTCAGATGTCCGGTGGCATCAGCCTATCTTACTAGGAGGAGTGAATGATGTTAAGACAGGGTAAATACCGCGATACGACCGTCATCCTGCTCCTTCTCCTGCTGGCCATTACCACGGCCTGTTCGGAAAAGATAACTTCAGCCGGGGATCAGGAAATCGAACTCCAGATTCAGAGTTCTGTCGGCGCCTGGATGGATGTCACGCAGGCTTCGACCTTCACTCTGACAGTCACCGGCAATGGGATAATCACACCTCTCACTGCCGAGCTTGTTTATCACAACGGGTTCCTCATCGGCAACATCAAAGTACCGGCCGGGCCGGGAAGGCTCTTTGTCATCCGGGCCTACGACGATGAAGGCATATTGATCTACTCCGGCAGGACTATCGCCGACGTCGTGGGCGGCGAAGAACTTGTTCTGGATATTGCCATGGTACCTGACGTGCCGATGATAAAATTATCGCCCCTATATATCGAAACCCTGCAGGGAGACATCCTGGCGATAACGATAAGTGTGTTCAACCTCCCCGACATCGGCAGGATAAGGACGCGGCTTTCGAACCGCCGACTGATAGGCACCTCTTTCATCCGTCATGAAAATCTCGCCATCAATCCCATACTCCTGAAGATCGCCCAGCCGGAAGTATGGGTAGATGAGGGAGGCAATCTCTTCATCGAGCTGGAGAGCAGAAATCTGGAACTGTACAGCATCGTAGACCAGGATGGCTACGCCGAGATCGCTACAGTCTATTATTATACCCATGTTTATGAAGTGAGCCCCTTTGAGACCATTACCTTCTCCCCCGCCATAACCCTCATGGCGGACAGGAATGGAAATCTATTCCCGCAGGAGGTGATCGAGGGCATACGCTCTGAAAACTCGGTCGCCATTCTCCACGATTTCTGGTCACGCAGGGTAGCTACTTACGACATGGGCATCGAGACAATAGGAAACCCTGTACCTGTTCTGGACGGCACTCAGAACGGGCTCGACGGGACAGCCACAGGCACATCGCTCACCGACGGCCACCTGGGCGAGGCCAGGTTCTTTAATGGAAACGGCGATTATATCACTGTCCCCGACGACGACCTGCTGGATATTCAGGAAGGGATCACTCTCAGAATGTGGGTCCAGGTCGACCCATGGTCAGTCGGCTCTCCCCTACCGGGGGCTCCGGCGATGAACCCCCGAATGTCCATGGTGTGCAAAAGAGATCCCGAAGGCGCCATAAACTACGAGCTGGTGATGCTGGACGTTTCGACGGGTGACGAGTATGTCGAACTTGAATTCAGGTATGGCAATTCTACAACCCACGTTTATAACGCTGTCCTTCCACTCAATCTGTTGGATGGCTGGGTCCAGGTCATCTTCTCTTTCCGATTCGGCGACCCTGAATCGGCCATCATGGCAGCAGGATATGGAAGCCCCTCGGCGCTTGAGGGCGGGTGGATAGCCGGTGACGGACTCGAACTTCCGCCCGTTACGGGAGGCGATCTTCTCATCGGCAGAGACAATGCCGAAATGCCCTCGTATTTCGAGGGAAGTATGGACGAACTGAACATCATCGATCACGCTATGAACATCGAGGTGATCAGACATTATTACACTTACTATTATTGATGGTATCCGGGGCTGCCCCCGAAAGGTGGCCCCACCGGACGTTGAAGGGACATCAATAGATCCCTGATAAAAAAAGAGTCCCCAATGGGACTCTTTTTTTCTGTCTCGATGAACCGAAACAATCTCACCGCATCGAAACAATTAACCCGATTTTATGATCAGTCACTCCTCAGAATGATCGTCTCCCCGATCGTTGCGGGATATTCCAGCATCGTATCGATAGCACCCTGCTGACCCTTGATGAACAGGCCCGCGATAAAGAGCCATGAAAGGAACTTTCTGCCCTTACCCTCGTGGGCGGCGACACCTGCCAACTTTATCATCTCACCGCTGGCAGTGGCGTAGGCCCCCTTGGAAGCCAGATCCACAAAAGCGATCTTTATCATCCCCGGTTTTCCGGGCCGTGACGCGGAGACCGCTTCCTCTACTTTCGCCGTGCCTTCCGCTCCCGCCTCGACGATCGTCTTTCCACCGATCTTTATATCCTCGGCGAGGTATATCGCTATCGTGACTCCTGCCTGCAGCTTTCCGGAATCGACCATCATCGCGGGATCAAATTTCACCTTGATCTCTGTTTCTTCAGGAAGGACTACCTTGCCGGCGAAAGATGCCGCGGGAACCACAAATACCATGAGAGCTACGAGCCCTGTGATAACCAGTTTTTTCATCGCAGATCCTTTCTATTGGTACTTTTTATCTCTATCCCTGTTTTACGGTTCCAGTTTTTCTACTTCAGCTTTGGCAGGCGTTCCTTCAGTCCGCCTTTGAAACTGAGTACTATCGTCTTATTGATATTCGGAAAAGTGATACTCCCCTCAGCTTCGAAAATCGCATACTTGTCCTGGAATACTCTCCTGTCGCTCGGTTTTTTACCCCAATTGCACTCATGTTTCAGTTCGTCAATAGCTATATGGATGTCGTCCCCGGGCTTCCATTTGAGTTTGATCTCGTCGCCTTCGAGCAACTGGGTCTCGTTCGACCAGGATGGGTTACCCCCCGATCCTGTCACCTCTATGTGCAGATGCCCCATATCGGGCACGGTCTGAAGGACGCAGGTGTATGTCCTCCTCTTGTTCCACTTCTTCGCTTCGGCCAAAAAGGCATCTATCGCGGAGATCTGTGCCGAGTTCGTACTCGCGGAGAGTTTACCTCTGATCGCCCCGAGCTTGCCTGGAACCTCTCCCAATACATAGGCGGGATCGGATGACCCGTTCACCTTCTCCTTGATCTGATTGTACTCGTTCAGGTTCGAACGGGTAGAACGGACCGTAGGAGCCGGACCGGGAACAGGAATGTCGAGGACTCCGAGAAGAACGCTACCCAGCCTTTTTTCCGCCTCGCTGTAGTTCTGCGCGTTCTCCAGGTTAAAATTGACCTGGTAATTTATCTTCTCCAGCACCGATGTATCGGCCGGATTCTTTACATATTTTGTGAACAGATCCCAATAATAGAACACCCTGTCGGAACGCATATAGAGTACCGAAGTCTTCTCACCCACATGCATCTTCTCCAGGCTGCCGACAAGCCTTTTGTGGGTATTGTTCAGAATCAGACTGTCGAGCCCCTGATCGTACTTGGGCTGAAGCTTCGGGTCGGAGATAACGTCCGCAAACCCGGTTATGATACTGTCCAGCTTGGCCACAGCCGGCCCGAGACTGAATTCGCTGTAGACATCCCTCATCCTCGAGGATGTAAGGCGATATTCGGTGAACATCTTTCTGACCAGCATCTTGTTGCCGTAACGGTTGTATGCCCTGATGATATCACTGCGCTGCGCGTCGGAAGTATTCAGGATATTGCCGTCGACAGAGTTCAGGACACTGTTCTCTACCCTGTAGGCGGAGCGAAGGAACCCCCCGAAATGAAAGAGATAGGGTAAAGAGAAAAGAAGTATCCAGATAATCGAAGCCACGGAGACATACCCCGCTATCTTCCGCATCACATTCAGCCTCTGGCTCCGTACTATAGAGTTCAGAATCCAGTAAAAAGGCCTGGTCACTCCACACGGATTGACCTTCTCCGGTGGCGCGTATATCGAACGTCCGACATCCACGCCGATTTTTTCCGGTCTGTTTCCGGTGCTCGACACGAAGAATATCTGAAAATCGAGCGTCCTGCCGACAACGATCCTGATAAACTCGCGGAGCTTTACCAGGATATTCCTGACCGAAGTGGCCCATTCCCTGTTTTCGGAAAGACTCTCAAAATCGAGGACCTTCTCGAGGAATTTTTCGTAATCTTCCGCGATCACTTGCTCGTCCTCAGGCTGGACCAGCACCGTCTGGTCCTCGCCGCTGTATCCGGGAAGTATGTCGGACTTCGTGATAACGAGACCGACCGGGATCGGCAGACGCGACCTGAGCGGAACGATCCTCTCGAGAATATTAATGAATGTGGACGCCCTCGCCTGGACCTCAGGATCAGCACCCAGAATCTTCGGGTCAAAAAAGAAGAGAAGCCCGTCCGCCTCGACCATGAAATCCCTTATCTTCTCCGCATCGTCCGAATGCTCGGAGATCGACGCCGCGCGGCCACTGTAATCGTAAGAGACTACCGGGATCTTCGTGTTGCCATCCAGGATCGCCGTGAACTGAAGGATGATATCCTTTTCGGTCGGGTCGGGGAATTTCTTGGGGACAGGCCGGGCAGCGATCGTACCTGTACCGGAGCTGTCGCAATCGACCCCCTTGATGGCCATATCGTTCTTGAAGAACTCGCTGGCCGTCGCGTTATCCCTCACCGATATATGAAAATCGTTAGTCGACTTGCTCTGTGTGTATAGTGATGTAAAAAAGACAGTCTTTCCGGTGTTCTCGTGCCCGAAGATCCCCACCCTGATGCCTTCCGGCCACTTGACGGGCGCGGCGACAGATCCGCCTTTGGACTTCTTTACTTTCTTCGAGCCCTTCTTTGCAAACTTGAATATTTTCGCGAAACCCATTTTTCTCCCGTTGCGCTATCTGCCCGTGGCATCCATGGTCTCTTCGACACGCTGTTCAAACTCCGCCAACCTGCTTTGCGAATAACTCATCCACTTCTTCGGCACGAGGAACGCGAGAAGAATGAACAACACCATGATCAGTCCATAGAACATATATCCCGAATATCGCTGGGCCAGTGCCAGCCTCACGTAGTTAAAACTGGAAAAGAACCCCTTGAGCTTGCCCCATGCCTCGCTGAGAGATTCCTTTAACCGATCCATAAACGATTCTTCTATAAGGTAATTCCACTCTCTCAGGTAACTTTCGGGAAGGGAGCCTTCGTGCTTGAGCTTGTCGAAGACACCCGTATTCCTCATGTGATGTTCGAGCGAGTCCCTGTCGTTGGCCACCCCGTCACCCAGCTCGGCCCTTCTCATGTGAAGAGTGAGCAGTTTCTGATAGACGGGCATCCCCTTGAAGTCTTCGAAGTTGACTTCCTTCGCGGAACTGCTTCCGAACGTCCTTATGAAACGTCCGATCTCCTTGAGGAAGAAATGATTCAGCTTGAAATTGTTGTTGAGGCTGCCTTCCCTCGTAAGAAGGGGCATGAGGAATGTCTCGAAATAGGCGACGTCCCGTTTGACATTTCTGAACTCCCGGCAATACATGTAAGCCCTGTTCGACTGACCGTCTGTGTCAGCGACCGATTCGAAGAAAGATATGATGATCTGAACGGTCAACTGACGCAGGTCTGAACTGTTCAGTGGCCGCTGCTTTATCTTCTCCAGAAAGACCCGGTCTACCTCGACCGCCTTGTCCCTCTGCTCCCTCAAAGCCTGGAATACCGCGCAGACCCCGTTGTATGTCTGAAAGAACGCTTCCGCCTCAAAAGTGGAATAGTCGCTCTCGTAATCCTTCAGGTATTTGAAGAGGTCCTCAATATATGTCGTTATGCTCTGTCCCATTTCACCATACCTTCTATCACACGACGTACAGGATAAGATCCGATTTGCTCAGTCCCGACAGCTTCTGAGGCTCCGGGCACCCCCGGAATATGAATGTCACCTGCCTGACGGATGCCGACTGAAGCATGTCCATCGGGTGCAGGACGACCTTGTTGCTGTAACTGGTAATGTCCACTTCGACAGGATCGGTCTCGCCAAGGCCCCGGGCCTCGTTCACGCCGAGACGTACCTGCATCGAGCGCCACTGGCTGTCGGAGAAAAGATTCTTGTCGATCAGGGTCACCGTATCGTTCACGGGACAGGGTTCGGCCAGCTCCATTACCAGGTAACTGAGCTCCCCGACCTCTTCCAGCCTGCTCACAGCCAGATCGCAGTTTTTGTATGTCTTTCCCTGGTAGGTAATCGTCTCGGTGGCAACGGCCTGATCGCTGAGCTGGTCGAGGCGCGTCTGCGAGAGGAAGGCCATCAGGGCCCTCATCACACCGAGGATACCGTCTACCATCCGTATCGACCCGGCTATATCCCTGTGGTTGTATTCAGAGAGAAGAAAGGCATCGATCGACGACAGATATGTCCCGATGTCGGTCCCTGCCTCTTTCGTAAAGAATTTCTCGTTGAGATAGTCCTTCAGCGCGGGCTGCAGGTTGAGCAGAGACGAAGTAACACGGAAAAGCTTCCTGAAGTGAGCCATGAAGGCACCGGGATGCGGCGCGTTGCGACCCACCGTAAGATCGTCCAGGTGTGAGGACATGTGAGATACGAGAAAATGCGTCGTCTCCCTGAAGGCGCTCTGGAGCTTCGTCGATGCTCCTTCGAGTCCCTGGTCGGAAGAAGCCGCCAGATAAGCGTTTATCGAAAGCTTGAGAAGGTTCTCCACCCTGTTCCTGTAATCTATCGCTATCGCGTAAAGCCGGTCGTCAGCATTTATACTGACGCAGGGAGGGAAATAGTCATCGGCCGGCGAGACCTCGCTGCCATTGATGACAAGCAGCCCTATCTGGATATACATCGATTCGGGAAGATTCGGCGCCTGCCCGAGGAAAACACTGTAGGCAGGGATCTCATAGGGAATCCTCGGCACCTCTTCCGCGGGATCGGGCGACCCGACCTGGACTTTCTCCCCCGGTGTCACACCTATGAATACCGGGACCCTCGTCTCGTTGACATCGGCTTCCGCCTTGAGAACAGCGCCCTCGCTCGTCACTTCGCTGTATTCCACGGCCATTCCGCAGGGAAGGAGAGCCTGACAGTGACTGACTTCGACCTTCAACCTGTTGCCGCTGAGGCTCGCGTTCATCTTCAGCGGGGGCTGGGCAGCATCTTTTTTGACAAGCCCGAAGTTATCTCCCGCGCCTGTCGAATGCCAGCGTACCAGCTCCTCGAAATATCTCTCCTGATCTCTCAGGTGACCCATCGAGAGAAGCATCCCGTCCTGCCAGTTCATCGATTGCAGTTTGAAACCGTCCATCGTCCTACCTCGCAGAATTCTGCCTTGTAAAATCCATAAGACTCTATTGTTAAACAGCTTTCCTTGTCAAGACATACATCAGGCGATCGGTCAGAGGTATGTCGAATATCCCAGGTGACCCATAGTCCTTTCTGTGTGTACACGTGTTTTTTTATCGTGTGCCTGAGTTCCCTCGCCGTGTAGCGGAGGCCTCTCTCCATGCACCTGCCGATTCATCTTCTTTTCGACCTTGACCGATATTTTATAATCAAGGTCCCCCGGCATACAGAAGTCGAGGAATCTCTCCACCCGCCTTCGGACCTTTCCACCGGAAAGCAGCTCTCCCACCCTGTCCTTTGGAACTCCGGCAAATGACACCTCGTAGGTCGAGTCGCATTCCTCAAACTCGCTGCCGATGATCGTCTCGCAACCGAGGCGACCGGTCCTCGAACCGAGCCTGTACCTTATCTCCGAAGGAATCTCCGCCTTCGCCCTTACATTCTCCTTCATACTGACCTCGAAGCCGGTCAACCTCTCCAGCACGGCGGATACCGCGGCGGGATTACCTCCCCAGCTGTGAAGCGAGGGGAGTATCGCCGCGATGAACATCATGTCACTGCCGCTTTTTACTCCATCATCGGAGTCAAACTCAAAAAGAGCCATAAACCGTCTAAGATGCTCCTCGTCCATGACCCCGAAACTGTTCTTCAGCGAATGCATCCGCATCGCGGCCTCGTACCGGATCGTGGCCGCGTCGAAGGGAGCCATCAGGCATCGAGCCTCATCCTCCCATGTATTGTCAGTATCACGTATTCCCTGAAGTCCGTAGAAAAACTGGTACGGCATGAAATCGATGGCCGACTCGCATCCCACCTCGAGAGTCACCATCGTCCCACGGGTGAGCACAGCTCCTGGCTCCGGCTCCTGCGACCTGATCTCTCCGCGGTAGTTCTCGTAGATGCCGGCAGCCTTCATATGGATATTATCAAGGGAAATATCCATACTCTGGAGAAGATTTATAGCCGTCAGATAATGAAACCTGAATCTCCGGCTTGTAAAATCGGGCATCTTCATGTCGACGCGGGATGTCATGTCTTTATCATCTCCAGTTTAAACTGGCTGTTTATCGATGTACGAGCCTTGAGAAACGAACCGAGACGGGTTTTCAGCAGTTCGATCTCGTCATCCGAGTAGAACCGCTTGCCATCTACCGTCACATTGACGACAACGCATTTTCTCACACCACCGCCGGTGCGCATGACACCTCTCTCGCATCCGGCCTGGACTATCCTCTCGTCGAAAGTCCTTACCCAGCTAGTCAACTGATCAAACGACATCGCGCGGTCACGCCCGCGAAGACGCGAGGATATCTCGGTGGTCACCTGCTGCTGCGTCTTGGCCGGGATGGCTCCGCTGACCGGTATCACATTCTTCAGCGATACGATCCCCGGATGGTTTTCGTAGAGTTCGGTGATCTTTCCTGCCGAGATCCCGTTCGCCTCTGTGCCCGATGTTATAGAATAATTGACCGTTATCGAGTCGGGAGGAAGCTCGATCTCACCCGAAAAATCAAACCACAGGGTGAGGCGCCCGTTCTGTTCGATCATATTATAGAATCTATCTCCTCCCGAAGAGAGGGCTTCATGCTGAGCCACATAACTTTTTCCACTCGAATCAGTCACCGAGATTATCTCCATTACGCTGTCCGGGTCGTCGGGGACCTCGATCTCTATGAGCCTGTTACCTCCGGTATGCTTGAAAAGGGTCTGTTCGTACCTGTTGACCGCGATAAAGCAATCGAGATCGATCCTCACCGGCGATTGAAGGACCGCCCTGTCTCCACCCGCGGGCAGGACTATCTTTACCCAGAACAGTTCGCCGCTGTTTTCAGGCAGGGACACCCCGGCATCAGAAGCCATCCTCGTAAAACCGCTGTCCGGCTCGCCCCTTCTCCAGGGGGTTATGAACTCCTCGGGAATAACCACAAAACTGTTCTCCAGGGGATTGAACAGATCGCTGCTGCGCCTGAGGCCACCCCAGTCGATCGTCTCTTCTCCTGCCGTGAAAATATCGTCGATACTGCCTGAAAGTCCCGGGCAGAAGCTGCCGTCCGCGTAAAACGATCCATCGATGCACGGAGACCACCGGGCCCATCTGAGCTGCTTTAAAGCCTCCTCACTCCCCCTGAGAAACAACATCGCCCCGGTAAAATCCTCTACCTGTCCTCCATGCTCGACCGCCATATAGAGCACCGCTTCACCCTCTGAATATGCCGCCGGTTGCATCCTCGCCGAGATCTGTGTGCTGCCGGCCTGCGCAGGCGATATATCGCGAATATTTCCTCCAGCTACGAAATAGAGATTCTTTACCTTCGCGCTGAGAAGCTTTTCATTCCTCAGTGATGAGAAAAAGAAGGTCTTCCCCGCTTCGCGTTCCTCCTTGTAGAAGAATCTCGTCCGGGGATCGACATAGATCACCGGGTCGGAAGGCTCGGCCTGGATAACGGTGAATGCCGGCACGGGCCACCTGAGGCTTTCGGGACAGAGCGACCGCAGCAGCGCGTTCGAAGCCTTTGTCCATGTATCCACGATCCTGCCGTCGATCGAGGAAAGCTGGCTTGAATACAGCTTCAGCATGATCCGCAGTATGGGATCCATCCTGTCGGGTGATTCAGGAATATCAGCGTTCCAGGAACGAAGCTCCCTGTGCATACCCTGAAATATCTCTTCGGCGGTCTTCGATTTTTCACTGTTCATATCAACCGACGTTGAAGGTCTCTTCAAACCTCTTCTCGTCTTTTTCCTCCCGGTAGTTTCCGATCACCTTCACAGCCACACCCAGTGGGTGGTTCGGTCCCGACTCGATATTCATCAATGACACTGACACATTGTACAGCCGCGGCTCAAACTTGTTGATCGCGTTACGGACACTCCCCTGCACGTCAGATCTGTTTACCATGAATAGATCGGAATATTCCCTGTCCCACAGGTCGCACCCGAATTCCTCGTCGAAAGGCAGTGTACCCTTGCGCGTGCTGAGGATGAGTCCGATGGAATTGGAAACGGAATCGTAAAGGTCTGTCTTTTTCAGGTACCCCTTGCGAAGGGCGAATGGCAACGATAGATACTCCATACATCATCCCTGGTTAAGATCGATCATACCTAGTTGAGATTGATCATGCCGCCCTTGACATTTACCTGGGCCGCTCCCTCGATGTCGTTATTCGCTCCAGCCCCCGACTTTATGTTGACGCTGGCCTTCATCTCAATATTGGTGCCCTCTATCATCACATCGCCACCGGCTTTAAGGGTGATACCCTCATCCATGTCGACAGTGAGATTGGCTCCCTTGAGAGTGATGTCTCCCTTGCTGGTTATGGATATCGAAGGGCCTGACATATCGAGGACTATCTGGTTGTCGCCGTCCTTCTGGGAGATGGTTATCGCCTCTTCGCCATCCTTGTCGTTGAAGACGATCTTGTTACCGCTCCGGGTCATGAACATCTTGATGTCGTTGTCGCTGGAGATGGCCTCCTGCATAGGGGCATTCTCCTTGTTGTACATGCAACCCAGCACGACGGGGTAATTGGTATTGCCGTGCTCATAACCTATCAGCACTTCGTCGTCCAGCTCGGGAAGGATATACCAACCCCGGTCCGCCCCCGCGTGCGGCACCATCATCCTGACCCAGGAGGTCTGTTCGGAATCGAGCCAGGGATAACTGACCTTTATCCTGCCCAGGTTTTCAGGATCCACCAGATCCACGACTCTGGCAACGTGCATACCGGGCATCGTCTTTTTCTTCTTCTCTACGACAGCCTCAATGCTGTTCGCGTCTTCACGCTGCGCGCTACCCCCACTGGCGTCCTGCTGTGCCTCGCCAATCCCAAGTTCCTTCTTCGCCAATACGGAACCGGGATAGGCGATATCGAGGGGAGTGCAGACGAATGTGTTGTGGTATTTGCCACTTTCATCGAATATATGCCGCGTACCGATCACCCAGTACTGTCCATCGAGCTTGTCCATCCCATTGATCTGAACACAGCTTCCGACCGCAACCTCGGGGACGATGGACTGACCGTTACATCTGATCATACCGCCCATCGCCTTGCGGCGTTCGTTCTTCAGCACCCTGTCGAGGGACTGCGCGTCATTCACCATCTTTGGCGCTGCGGAAAATCCTGATTTCCCATATATCTTTTTTGATGCCTCGGGAGATTTTTTCGAGATGTCGGACAGGACCGCCTCCTGCGAGATCGACTGGCTGTCCTGCGAGTATGTCTTCTTCTGTTCGTAATTGTATACATCGGACTGGAATTCCGCCGGAGCGGTCCCCAACCCCACCTTCAACGCGCCGAGATCCTCCCGCCACTTCAGTTCGACGGTGTTGCTGCCCGTGGCTGGCGACATATTGAAGTCGCGTCCCGAGTACCAGGCAAACATCCCCGAGCCAGTGGCCAGGCGCATGATGTAGTCGAAGTCTGACTCACGGTACTGGGTATCGAACTTGTATTTGCCCGTCGTCGACTCTATGGTGCCGACGGTGACCTGATAGTTTCCCAGAAGGCCGCTGACTATGTCACTGGCGCTCTTTTCGTGGTAATGGGCATTCTTTATGGCCCCGTCCATAGCTATCGTCGGCGACGCCGCGTGTATCCTTACCATATTCAGCCCATCGATGCTGTTCTCCAGCTGTACATCCGTGATGACACCGATGAATTCGAGAGCCCGTGCCTCATCGACCACACTACCACTGGGCTTGATGTTCAGAGTGATATTGCTTCCGAGATATTTCGCGTAATCGCCGGGATCGTCAAAATCCTTGTCTGATGCCTTTTTGCCCACCTGCTGGATCTGTATAACGAGCTGGTGGTGAGAATCGATGAACTGATCGAGCCTCACGCTCGATATATTGAACCTGATCTCCTCGTTGTCCACTCTGATCAGACATTCGGCAGGAGTTTCCAATAGAGCCATATCGCACTCCCCGGCATAAGCAGGCCAGTCCCGGCCCGGCGACAACCGGACCAGGACCTGCGACCCGATTTTCGGTCAATAACAGATTTTCTTTAGCGGCACAGCCGCCCTGTTTTATTCCTGCCAGAGATTGTCGATCTCTGCGTCGTTTATCGACAGCTTCTCGCAGGAGATCTCGAATTCTTCCCATAACTGTTCGTCAGGATTATTCTTGATATGAGGCACATGCTCCTGATACGCAGTGATGAAGCCGTTTTCCCAGGTAAGTTCCTTCATCGTGGCATCATCGGGATTCCTGAAGGTGACCTTGCCGTTCTTCCAGTTCGGTTTTGACGAGTCCATCGCCCAACGAGCTATATCTACGGTCTCGTCCGATTCTCTTCTGACCGTGATGACCCCGGCATGCGCGCGGTCCGCGGGGCGTCCCGTCTCGTCCTTGGCTGTATAGAGAACGTAGCTCACCGAGTAGACATTCTTGAATACGACACCATCGATCTCGAGTGCTGGTCTTCTTGCCATCTTCTACAACTCCTTCCAACCGGCCTGCCGGGCACGGTTTTCGATAAACATCCTCAGTTTAAACATCCCTTACGTTTAAACATCCTTCACTTTCGTCTGATCGTCATCGTTCCATGCCGCAAACTCGATATTGAAAGTCCTCGCCGGATATTTCGGATTGAGCGAGACCTTGATATCGACTTCCTGTTTCTTGCGCATCTCTTCATCGGCGAAGATCTCGACCTTGAAGTCTTCCAGGATGTTGTCGCCACCCGAGATAGCCTTCATGAACTTGTCGATATCACGCCTCAGAGCGTCGATGAACTTCTGATCGATCACTGAAAACGTCTGTTTGTTCAGGTAATTGCGAAGGGTCTTGTAAACGTAGTCATAGGTCCGACGGATCGAATAGATGTTGAACGTCTCCTTGGTGGACATCGTCGAAGAACCCATTGCTACGACAGCACCTTCGAAATTGACCATGGTGTTGACGCCCTTCTCGTTGATCTTGCTGGCGTCAGGCTGGTTCGCCCTGAACTTGATATACTTCGACTCGGCGATCTTGCCGTACTTGAATCCGGCCGAAGGCTGCTGCATCCCGGCCGTCGTATCGCCCTGGTACATCTTGCCCGCTACCAGGGAGGAAGGCGGGATCCACATATCGCCGTCCTCGTACTGATTAGCCTCGCGGCCCATCACGTAGTTAGCGAAGATCGAGATGTACTGCTTGTAGTCGTCTATGCCGGCGAGGCTCGCGTAGGCGGGATCCTCCAGCATGTCCATCACCTCTTCGAACTTCTCGAAATCGGGAAGGTCGGAGATGACATGAAGCTTGTTCGGCAGGCCGATCTGACGGGCTACCGAATCGATGTTCTCGACCGAACCGAGCCATCCGGGGATGACCGCCATCGAGAAACATTCCTTGATCGACCACTCACGGTAAAGATCCGATATCGCCTTGCCGAGTTCCTCGAACTTTTCCTTGTCGTCCGGATCCATCAGCTCTTCGGCGCTGACATTGGCGAACCAGGCGTTCACCTTTTCGTCAGGTTCCTGCTGCGCGTTGGCAAAAAACTTGTCTATGGAGCGATAGGTGGTCTCGATCTCCCTGCCGGAGCGCATGACCCTCTTCATGTTCTTGTCAAGATTCGCCTCGAGCTTGGTCATCTTCTCGTTGATGACTTTCCGCGTAGCATCGGTGTCATCGCCCTCGGACAACGCCTCGACCCAAAGCTTCAGCCTCTCGGCCAGCAGCTTTCTCTGCTTGGCGAAATCCTTCTTGGTCAGGAATTCCTTCCTCTGAAAGTCCTTCTTCGGATCGAGCCATTCGACACCCCTGACGAGGTCCCCGTCGGCCGTCTTGAAGGAGGGGAGCAGTTTTGCCAGATCTTCGAACTTTCCAAACTTCTCACTCAGGAGCTCGGCGAACTCATCATCCGAGAGGGTTTCGCCTGCCGCGGCAGGCTTCGCCTCCGCTGCTTCCTGCTTCTGAGGCTGCATTTCTTTTTCTTCGTCACCCATTCGTATCTCTCCTCGTCTTTATTCGGTTAACAGATCGATATAGTACTGTGCCGCTTTCAAAAGAGCTGCTTTCTTCTCCGCGTCTGAAAGAGTCTTTTTGAGGGCATTGTTCTTCTTGAGCTGCTTGTCGAGATCAGCGAGGATCTCCTTGCTGTAATAAGTCGTCGACAGATGGTCGTTGTTCTCGATCAGTTCCTTCGGCGTGAAATCCTTCATCGCCTTGATCTGAAAATCGGCGTTGATCGGTTCACCTTCCGTCGATTCCATCTCGCATTCGAACGAGGGACGGAATTTCTCGAATACTTCCTTCAAATTGTTGCACCTCACCGGCTCGGGGCCGGCGTCTTCATCGGTGTTCAGCTTTGCCACATAGAGAAGTTTGTTCGATGGTAGGAGCTCTACCGGGATCGAGTCGTCTTTCTTGACCCGCTCGGTCGCCCCGAGTATGAATTTCGCCATCAAATCCTCCTTGTTGAATGATTCCTTCAGTCACTTTTGACTACGGTAAACGAGTAGTCATCGTCCTTCAAGTCTATCCGGACCTCGTTGCCCGGTTTGACGGAGCCGGTGATGATCTCTACCGACAATTTATTGATTATCTGCTTTTCAATTATTCTCTGGATCGGCCTCGCCCCCAGTTCGACGGTATATCCCTCCCGTGCCAGCTTCGCCTGTGCTTCAGCGGACAGTGTCGCCGAAATATTCTGGTCCTCCAGCAGGATGCAGAGCTGTTTGAACTCCAGGCCGGCTATCTTTTCCACCTGTTCCTGCGTGAACGGACGGAATACGATGATCTCACTTAGTCGGTTGAGCAGTTCCGGCCTGAACTTGCCGAACAGGAATTCGCGTATCTCGTCCATATCCGGTTCCCGGCCCTCACGATCCGCCTCGAGAATTTTATCAGCAGCATAATTGGAAGTCAATACAACTATTGTATTTGAGAAATCGACCGTCCGCCCCTGGCCGTCAGTCAATCTACCGTCGTCGAGAAGCTGAAGGAGGACGTTAAAGACATCCGGATGTGCCTTCTCCACCTCATCGAACAGGACGATGGAAAAGGGCTTCTTGCGGACAGCCTCGGTCAGCAGGCCACCTGCCTCGTATCCGACGTATCCGGGAGGAGCTCCTATCAGCTTGGCCACCGAGTGGGTCTCCATGAACTCTGACATGTCCATCCTTACCATCGCGTTTTTGTCGTCGAAGAGGAACCCGGCAAGAAGCTTGGGCAGGTATGTCTTTCCGGTACCTGTCGGCCCGAGGAAGAGAAACGACCCTACCGGCCTGTTGGGCAACTTCAGCCCCGCCCGCGATTTGCGTATCGCGTTGCAGACAGCCTTGATAGCGTTCTTCTGACCTATGATCTTCTCTGAGAGATGATCCTCCATATTCAGCAGGCGGTCCTTCTCTGCCGTCATCATCTTCGAAACGGGAATACCCGTCCTGCGAGCTATCACCGCCCCGATGTCGCTTTCATGGATCACCGGATCGAGTTCTTCGACCACTTTCTTCAGTTCGGAGAAGAGGTCTTTCTTCTCCTTCAGTATGGCTTCGAAATTCTCTTTCTTTATTCTTTCAAAGGGCGGGCTGGCGTGGGTCTCCCTGTCCAGCCTGTGGCCCCAGTATTTCTGTAGAGTGTCGACATCCTTGATGAGCGAATCGTATGCTTCGGCCAGTCCCTCACCCTTCTTGCTCTTTGCCAGTTTCTCGACCTCGCCGAACAGCGGCTCGGCAATGCCTATCTTCTCGCCGGCAAGTTCCTTCTTCACGGCAAACTCCGAGGCTGCCTCGTCGATGATATCGAGGGCGATATCGGGAAGGTTCCTCTCGGAAAGATAGCGCTGGGCCAGTTTTACAGAGGCGACACGCGCTTCTTTTGTAAAGGTGACGCCGTGATGTTCGGCATACTTACTCTCGACTCCGTTCACGATCTCGACAGCTTCATCAAACCGTGGCTGCCCGACCTTTACCTTCTCAAAGCGGCGGACCAGGGCCTTGTCCTTCTCGAGGTATTTCGTATACTCCTCCTCGGTCGTCGCGCCGATCAGGCGCAACTGCCCTCTCGCCAGAGCTGGCTTGATGAGGTTTGCCGCGTCCATGCCTCCGCCTGAACCGGAGCCGCATATGGTATGTATCTCATCTATAAAAAGGATGACCTTGCCGGCACCCTTTATGACCTCGCTGATAAGAGCCTTGAAACGCTCTTCAAACTCACCCTTGTACTTCGCTCCCGCGATCAGGGCCCCCATGTCGACTTCGAGCACCTTTGCGTCCTGCAACGACTTCGGTACTTTCTTGTCGATGATAGCCTTGGCGAAACCCTCTATGATAGCTGACTTTCCCACACCTGCCCCACCGACCAGGATCGGCGAGTTCTTCCTGCGCCTGAGCAGGATCTGGACGGTCTGCTGGAGCTCGTCCTCCCTGCCTATCATCGGGTCGAAGTTTCCTGCCGCCGCCTGGTTCGTCATATCGGAGGTATACTTGAGGCTTCCCGCGATCTGCTCGGCCGTCTTCTCCCCCGCCGCGCTTTCCGCGGCGCCACCCTTTTTGTCAGAGGGAGCCGTTATCTCCTCCACAGCCTTGATCTCGGCGATGGCCCTGTAAATATCCTCTTTCGTAAATTCGACCTTGTCCCGAACGTATCCGGAAAGGGCCGAACGGGGATCGAATATCGCGATCAGGATATGTTCCGGCTCGACGAGCGCGTCGTACAGCTTTGCCTTCTCATCGAGGGCATTGTTGAGTACGGTCTGGACTGCCGGAGAGACCGCCGCCTTCTCCCTGCCTGTCGACTTGGATGCCTGATCTTTCAGGTAGATATCGACGATCGATTCGACGAACGAGGCAGGCTTGCCGAGCTGGTTGAGTATCGACTCCACTTCGGTCGCCTCGTGCCTCACGACCGCCATGAGCAGATGCTCCACATCTATCTCGACATGCTTGAAGCTGACCGCTATCTCCTGCGCGTTTTTTATCACAGACCTGGAATCATACGAGTAACTGGAAATATCCATAATGAAGGACTTCTCCTTTTAGGGCTGTTGATCCGTTTCGATCTGACTGCTGTACTTGTAACGACTGTATTTTTTGCTATTCCACTATAGGTCGACTTTAGATTTCATCACTCCATAAGTCAAGGGGAAATATCTCCCGTTCACCCACCTATCTCCGCATGATTCCGGCTGTTAGCCTGACCAGATCACTCGCCCGGCCCTGCCGACGGGAAACCTTCGATCCACAGGAACGGAGGTCTTTCACTCTTCCATCTGACACCGAATGTGTCCTCACAGAACTTCTCGATCACTTCGTAGTCCGCGTCGCTGCTCACCGCGTTGTCGAAAAGAAAGAGTTTGTCCGGATAATTATACCTGAGTGCCTCCACAAGGAATATTCTCAGAGACCTGACCGAGACATTCGGATTCTCTATGACGAGATCTGTACGCATCTCGCCCGCGACGGCCGTAAGTGCGGTCTGTGTACCGATATATCCGAGCAACTTCGCCAGACGAGACTTCTCCTTCGGATCGGTCTCTGCCATAAAACGGTCAGTGAATTCCTTCTCGATCTCCCTGTTACCGAGCGCCGCCGCCGCGACCCGTGTCTCAGCCTCTTTCGCCCATCCAGGGTTTTCCATCAGCAGATCGACCGTCTCGGCCGCCTCGGTCAATTTGGCTTTCGCGATCACCAGAAGCAGCACCTGGTCAGGAAAAAGTCTCAGATTGTCAGCCAGCTGCTTGCCAAAACCCTTCAGCAAGACCGCGGGCACGTTCCGCAGCAGATATTCGAGGCAGATATCCCTCGCCGGCGTCTGCCGGGAGAGTACGTCGCCTGCCAGCATCGCGACCACCGACCTGTCCCGGATCAATTCGCCGCCCTTACTGTACAATGGATCCACCCGTTTCCCGAGATCCGCCAGCAGATGGCATATCTGTTCGCGGACATGCTCCTCTTCGCGGGTGAGGCCTCTGCTCAATTCTTCAAGGACCACGGCGTCGGGACGGCCTTCTGTCATATACCTGCCGGCGTCACCGCCGAACTCACCGCCTTCTCTGAACCTTCCGATCTCTTCCTGTATCTCAGTCAACTTTCCGTTCTCCTTCCCCGATCCGCAACCGCAGATGCCGGCGGCCATCCCTGTGATCAGTACCGCCGCGACACAAAACGCGGCAAAACACCTTTTAACCGTATTGCAATTCTTATTCATAGCTCTAATCCTTGTACAGGTCATCCAATCACACAAGTCATCCAATCACGAGATACCTAGGTCCTGTCTATCGTATCCCACTGGTTCTCGTTCCCTCCAGGCGGGTCGTAATGTCTGGGCAACTCCTTGAAACGTATCCTCGTGTCGGTGCTGCCAGTATGAAAATTCATCACGCATTCGAGTTTTTCGACATCCAGCAACTCGAGAAGTTCGTGCCCGAATTCGTGACCGATCACCTTGTTGACATGTGCTTCGGTATCGGTGTCTTCCTGGACCCAGGCCGGATTGCCGCTCAGTCCCCCCAGGGGCCACCAGATACCCTCGGTAATCGGATGGGCGCTGCCCAGGGCGCTGCCCAGGGTGATGACCCTGGTGGTAGTATTTGTAGCCGTAATCGTTATCGTCTCGTAATTACCCGGTCCACCGAACCGGTATTCTCTTGGAGTGAGATAGGCCATCGTCCGCGCGGACAGGTGCGACCCCATCGTTATCGTCGTGGCTCCCGCCGCCGCGGCCGTTCCCAGGTTGAAAAGCCAGGCCAGCTTTTTCACTATCACTATCTTTTTGCCCGTACCGGTGAGAGCATCCGTTACCAACTGTTGACCGGCCGAGACCCTTCCCGCCTCGAGGACCAGAGCACCGGCGCCGCCTGGATCAAAATTGACGTCGAGCGCTCCTCCGTCGCTGCTGTAGTCTGTCAGCCTGATCGTCGCGACGGCCTGCTTGTAGAATCCCCTGAGAGCTGTCTGGGTGTTGGCAACGCTGAAGCTCGGCCTGCTCAGCCTGGTCGAGGCAGAACTGCTGTCCCAGACCTTGGCGACCTTCGCGGTATATGACTTCTCCGCGTAAACGTTGACCGCCAGGCTGGCGCATATCGGGCCGTCATCGGTGTTTGCCCTGGCATGTATCAGCGTCTCCGCCCTGGTCTTGTTTTTCCCATCGATGTACATGGTGAATGTCATCGGAGGCACGCCGTCGAGGACAGCCTCGGCAGTCGTGTCATCGTCGGAAGTAAAATGAATATTCCCCGGACTGCAACCTCCCGCAACAGTGACCTGCACCCTGGTCCTCGTATTCTTCTTTACCGAGATATGCGGAGTCTCTCCGTCCGGCGTGGGGTCGTCCATATCGGTACCCATCCCGTCGAAGGCGTATCCCTGGATCGAAGATGCGGCGAATGTCACCGAGAAGACGGTGACCCTGGTGACCGCCGATGGCATCGGCTCTCCCCCTTCGGGTGTGAAACGCACCTCGATCGCCTCATCCAGGCCTCTTGCGCTTACATCGTCGCCCGCTGTAATCGTAACGGTATCGGTAGTCTCATCGGTGAGCGTTATCTTTGAGCTGGAAGTGGCCCATAACCAGGCGCCGTCAGCGCCATCGTCGTGTACCGCTCTCATGCGGACCGATCCACCCACAAGGATTATCAGGGGCGGACGCGCGGTCCCATCTTCCGCCCTTATCCTGTATGGAGGGGGCGCGGTGAATTCGGCCGTCCCCCCACTCGGCGCGGGAGCGACATTACCCTCTGCTCCGGGGATGTAGACCCTGTCCCCCGGCATGAGTCTGTCCGGGCCACTGCGCGTATCGCGAAGCTCTTCGTTGTTGTCATCATCCCATATCGCCTGCCAGCCGCCCTCCACCCTGTAGGTCCGGGCAAGTGCCGAAAGCGTGTCCCCACTTCTCACTGTATATTCGAACCCGGGCAAACCCTGATCCTCCTGTTACCTGGCTACCTGATCTGCTACACGGTCTTCTTCCTGCTCGATCCTGTCCTCCGGTAAATCGATCTGCATCATATCGGGGAACTCGATTTTGATATGCCCGGGAGGGATACCTTCTTCAATTGCTTTTCCCTCAGCATCCAGACTCCCTTCCCTCGTAGATCCATCGGGCAGGTGCACAACATAACGCTCGTCCGCCTTCGGAACACCGCCGGCATCCCTGAGCACGATCTCGATATAATCCTTAAACGTCAAGAGCCCCGACTCCTGCTCAGTACCGGCTCTGAATCCTTTAATATCTATCACGAAAAAATACTCGGGAGGATTGTAGCTCGCGCCATACCTGTCCACTTCCTCACTCGTAGGCAATTCGTCGACATCCTCGTGGTATTCGTACTCCCACTCGATCTCGAGCTTCATATCCTTTATCTCAGCGGGAATCTCCACGATCTTGTCGTGCGCTCCATCGTTGTCGTATTCGAGTATTGTGACAAGGGCCTCCGTACCAGCCTCGACCTTCTCCACATCGGCGGTGAGTTTGAGGACGTCACCCCTTCGAGCCTCCTGCGCGCTCCAGGCCATATTGGTGATCAGCGGGGCGGGGTAGACGGGGATCCGGCTCGACTCCCCATCGATGCTGTTCGCCGAGAGCTTTACTTCAAAATAGATCTCATCGCCCGGCTCCACATCTTCCGGGATGTCGAGAATACCGATAAACTTGTTAGCATTGATAACGCTCTTGACCTTGCCGAGATCTTTCCCGCCCTCGCTCTTTCCCGAGACTTCGATCTTCGCCCCGTTGCCTACAAATACCGTTCCGACCTCAAACTTTGCCGACCCACCGGAAAAAGCGGAACCCTGGGCCCAGTCGGCGTAGATCAGGGCCGAGTCCAGCTTGATCTCCTCCTCGGAATCGATCGGTTTTTTGAATTCAGATTCAGGCATCGACCGTATCTCCCCACATTCGCGTCACATCAATTCCCAACCTTACGCAAGTTTACACTTACATCAATCTTCCTGCACCTCGTACGTCCCGGGCAGCAGCTTCTCTATCACTTTCTTCACCTGCTCACCAAGCATTTTGTACGATTGTTTTGAAAACTCTATCTCAAACGCATATCCATAATCCCCGCGAAGCACAAAGAAATGCTTCTTGAACAATTTCACTCCATCCACCGGGATCCACCGGTAGACGAATTCGTATGAGGGGTAACATCCCGCTATCGTCGTCTCCTCATCCTTCAGGACCTCCACCCCCTGGAAAGCTTTCAATACTGGCTCGGTCCTGACCCGGGCAAATTCCGCGATATCATCCTGCTGAAGATGACGGTCGATGACCAGCATCAACTGGTGGTCCTTCTCATCGATCTTCGGCCCTCTGAAATAGTAGACGGTCTGGTCTTCCCAACCACCCGGTAGATCAAAATGAAATCTGTTTTTGTCGTCACTCATGATATTTCCTTATCTTACCCGTAACAGTCTATCCGCCGTCAACAGCAACATCGTCCCATCACCCATCCCGACGGGGGGAGCCACTATCGGTTCTTCAAATTCCACATCGAAAACCTGTTTCCCATCAATGTCCGTACCTATCAGCCGCTTTCCCGATACAAGCACTATCATACCGCCTTCAAAGGCTGTCCCGAAGGAAAATCCCCCTTCCTCAAGGGATGTCGTCCAGGCAAGTTCTCCGTCTCTGACGGCAAAGACTTCCGGCCCTGAGATGAGCCAGACCGTCCCGTCCGGGCCGACAATCGGCGGCTGGAAACGTGAAAGCCTCTTTCCCTCCGGCAGGCCCCATCTCCACATGATCTCACCGACCGGGATATTTCCGGTCCCGGATGACATGGCGATGACCTCATGACCTTTGTCACCGGTTCCCGTAATGTAAATGGTCCCGTCAGGACCGGCGCTCGCCAGGCCGGGCTCTACGAACGGTATCTCGACACGGGTTTTCTCGTCTCCCGAAGCTGTATCCACAAAATATATCATCCCGGCGAAGATCACTGCCTGCTCAAGTTCCTTCAGATAAAGTGGCGGCATCACCTGGGAACCTTCTACTTCACAGGTCCATTCACTGAGCCTGTTGCCATGAGTCGTCCTCTTGATCATAACCTTTCGGGGCAGCTCCTCGGCGCCGCCGGTGAACTGGATCACCGACAGATGGTCCTTCCTGCCTACCGACAAAAGCGATACCGGATAATCGTCGTTGATCGGTCCGGGAAAATAACTGCTACTGACCTTCGACTCACCAAGAACGTCGACAGCGGACAGACGGTAGTGTTCATCCTGATAGTAGATCAGCGAATCGGCGATCGCTATCGGCGAGCCGGCGAGCTTCTCGTGACTCCACTGGAATACCCCTGAACCGAGATAAACAGAAAATCCACCGGACGAGACGACGACACCACGACCGTCGAAAAGATAAAGCGCTTCAGGCGCCCCCACGCCAGCAGAGAGCCCTTTCGACCAGAGGATCTCTCCTGAGCAACCGACTCTGACGTTCTGATAGCTGCTTCGCCTATGATCGGCGAACCTTGTGGAATATCCGGAATCATCCATTTTGATTTCTCCTTTATCGGCCGCCGGGCGGCAGAACGTCAGGGCCGGGATCAGGACAAGGGCCAGAACGGTCATTCCCCGTCTCATCCATCGCTTAGCCATGTATCGATCATCTCCGGCCATTTCAAATCCTCGATCCATCATGAAAGACCCAAAAACATTACAGGTCTTCGATCGTAAACGTATCGTTCGCCCTCGTGGCATGTCCTATCCAGTCCTTGATCGGGTCAAGTTCCGCCTTGGTCAGATCTGTCACTCCGGCGAACTGCCCGAAGAAATGCCTGATGAGCTTTTTGTTATCGACATTGTCGTCTACCTCGATTTTCGACTTGTTCAAAGCGTCCGGGGTGAATCCGCTGTTTCCGTTCTTCTTCACATTTATGGTGAAGTTCGTGCCCGCCGGCGCGGCGCCACCCCCCTTGTAGTGAGGCAGGACATACATGTAGACCTTCTTGAAGACATGGTCTACGGTATTGGCCTTCAGCCAGTACTTCTTGCCAAGCATGATCTTCAGATCGGAATCGAGCGCCTGCACCCAGTCGACCATCTCGTTGACGGCCCAGTTCGCCGTATCGTTCGCAAACGTCACATGGATGTTCGGCCTGACTACCATTATGCCGGTAAATTTCTGTCCGCTCTTCAGGGTGTTGGCAAACTCCCCGTCGCCGAGCTTGTAGACAATCAGCCTCCCCAATACTCCCGCGCTATACGTGCAGTCATCATCGTAGACAGGATCGTATATGTTCCTGTAGTCGTTTCCTGTCAGGTCAAATATGAGGTCGTCAAAACCGGCGCCCCGCAAAGTCATCTTGAACTTCGTGCTGTCGAGCATGCTCTCCAGCGCTCCGCCGATACCGCCCGCGTCGTTGATCCAGTTCGCGTAGAGCCAGAAATGGTGCATCCGCGTGCCCCGGTTCTTGTTCATCAGGGTGAGCATATCGCCGGAGTACGGCACCCCGGGATAGTACTGGACATACTGGGGCAACCCTACGAGTGAATCCGCCGTTCGGGCATATTCATCGTCGAGGCCCAGGGCGTGGCCTATCTCGTGAGCACCGGTGGTAGGATTGAATGTGTTGCCGTCATAGTCAGCCACCGCGTTGTTAGGATCGTTGACCACAAACCGGTCCGGCTCGTCCCTGTACGAACTGTGCCTTAAAGTAGCCGTATTAAAACCCATTGAGCTCGTGTTCGTGTCATCCACCAGGGACACCATGCACATGTGCGCGCCTCCCCGCTTGTACGTGGAGCCTCCCACTTTGTAGTCCTGTTTCGCCTCAAAGAGGGGAAAGGTCCGGATTACGATATCTTTCGGGCCGCTGAGCATTTCGTAGCTGTATTTTTTCAGCCCGATCCTGTCCATCGCGTGCTTCATACCCTGCTCGATATAGTTTTTCTTGTCCTGCGCAACACCGCCCCTGCCGCCATCCACGGTGAACCTGCAGTTCCAGTACAGTATCAGTCCGCTCTGGACCTTTCCATCATGGATCCCCCAGTCGTGGTGATACTGCAAACGGTAGTTCCCCGCCTCATCACATACATAGGCGCTCGTCTTGTCGCCCGCGTCCCACCCGCTGAACGACTTCTTCCCGCTGCATGCCGTATCGTTCAATCGAGCCGCGCGGGCACCCATGATATGTCCCTTGTTGAACCTGAAGTCGGCATACCATTCCGTCCGCCTGTCGTATATATCGTAGAACTCCCCACAAAATACAGCCACCCTGCAGGGCCTGTGCAGTGTGTCGCTCGCGTCGTGGAGAGAGTCATAGATCAGATTTTTTTTGAATCCTCCCTTGATGTCGGTGAAGTACGCCTCCTTCGCCATCGGCTTGTCGAGCTTGATCTCGAATCCATTCGCGGCATCCGGATAGAGAAGGGCGATCCTTGAATATTTCGAAAGGTTCACGACAGAGACATTATCCTTTTTTTTATCACGAAGCCCCTGCCTCCCCGTGTTACCTGTCAGTACTATGTCGTCGAGCGAAAAGATCATCGGCTTGGATGAATCCGGCATTTTCGTGCCATATGGCTTGAATTTCTTCTGTTTCATGATCTTCTGGTATGTGTCGCCCGTAGAGTATTTCCCGAACCGCGCCCAGTAGTTCAACGAGCACCATTTCTTTGGCAGATCGTGATATTTCAGCCTGTCGGCTGGCGTAAGGGCCGCGATCTCAACATCGGTCTTCAGGACCAGTATCGGATCGCTGCCTGTCGCCTCGGTGAATATCCAGTATTTCTTCGTGGCGTCCGCAGCATCCACCGAGCCGAACCACATCGAAAGGTTTGTCCTGTTCTTGTCGTCCGGTATCTTCACCGTGTAGACCCCGTCGTTATAATCGGTAACGGCATCTATAGGCACCTTCGTATTCGTCACCGAGTTCCAATACGCCATATCGATTTTCAGGCCGGCGGGAACGGGAACGATATCGTTCTTTATCCTGTCATAGTAAACGAACTTGATATGGTAGAGGACAAGATCGAGATTACGGTGGTCTATGTAGGTCGTTTTCAGATGATACTTGTAGAAGATCGGGCATTGCACGGCAGTATGGGCCGCATCGGTTACAGCCGGACAGATGATGCGCATCTTCTTCGAGACGATCTTGCCGGGTAAGGCTTTCCTGTTGAAAAAGATTATCTCCACTCCCCGTCCCGGCTCGGGTTCGTAGTTCGACTTGGGCTTGTCCTTCAGGGTCTTGAGCGGCACAGACTCTCCACAACTGACAAACGGTTTTTTGTCGTCGCAGAACTTCAGTATGTTTTTCCGCTTCGATGCCAGCTCGGTCTTCTTTTTGAGGCCAAGGGTCCTTGATACAGCGTTTTCGTAGAGGATATAAACGGCCTTCCACATCTCTTCGGGCCAGCGGTTTGACGCGTCATCCTTGACCTTCTTGATCACCACCGAAAGCTTCAGCGATTCGACTTTTCGGATCTTCGCGTATTTATTAAATCCAATTATGAAATTACGTGTCGCCTTGTCAGCTTTGTCGTTCCATTTGTCATCTATGTCACCGGGGTCAAGGACCCCTATCTGGTCCTTCGCCGTACCGAAATAGACTCCCTTGTTCAGGTGGATATATTTCAGGATCAGCTTAAAGTCCAGCACACTGTGCTTTTCGAATACCGCTTTCGCCCAGTCGTCTTTCTTCCCCGCAAGAAGCGCGTAGACCGCCTTCGCCCTGAGCCCGGAGAGAACAAAGCGCCCGGGCACATCCCCACCCTCGTCGGCATCTGAATGACCCGATATGACTACCCGGAGACGGCCGTCTTCCTGGCAATGTTTGAACACTGTCGCCAGCGATTTTATCCCGATTATGTCGAGCGCCGCCTGGTCGATCTTCGCCTTCTCACTTGAGTCGGGAAGCTTGACAGGGAAAAAGAGAGCGCTGTCTTTATTAAAAAAGTAGTGGCTGAGCTTGATGATATCGACCTTGCTCCTATACCATGAGAAATAGTTCTTCCTGTTGGTCGATATCTTGTTTCCGGCCATAGCAGTAACCTGTCAGGATTATAGGTCAACAAGGCATCTATCGTACTTCAGCTTCCGCTGGAGCGGATGTCGTACTCCACCCTCACATTCCCCGGGGGAACATTCTCCACCTTCGCGTATCCGTTGTCGTCCAGTTTTCCGCTTCTTATCGAGCCGTCGGGGAGAAAGAGCTTATATGCCGCTCCCGCAACAGCCTTTCCCTCATCGTTTTTCAATTCGAGCTCGAGCCAGTCCTTGTACCGGAGAAGGCCCGATCGCTGCTTTATGCCCGCAGTCTCGACG